>JAGVBL010000092.1 GCA_020059785.1 Ignavibacteriales bacterium
ATAATATATTATCATTTTTAGAAAATTCTTTTTTAGCAATCATATCTATCAATCCGCCCAACGATCTTCCTGTATAAACCGGATCAACAAGGATTCCTTCTTTACTTGCTAACAATTTAATTGCATTCCTCTCCAAATCACCTACAACACCATAACCATCACCAAGATATTCTTTACGTAAAATAATATCAGCTTGAGTAAATATATTATTCAAACCACAAAATTCACTGGATAAATTCAGCAGCTTTAGTAACCTATCAACATAAGGTTCTTCATCCCCGGCTTTATCAATATCAACACCTATTATATTTGCTCCAACATTATAAACTCTGTTACCAAGAATAATACCTGAATGAGTCCCTCCAGAACTTGAAGCAAATACGATATGATCAATATGAATTTTGATTTCATTTATTTGTTTTTTTAGTTCATTCATTGCTTCAATAAATCCATAGACTCCAATCGGGTTAGAGCCGCCATAAGGAACCATGTAAGGTTTCCTTCCGGATTTTTTAAGTTCGTCTGCTACATCAGGAATTTTTTCCCCCTTACGATATTCACCAGTCCAGTGGACCTTTGCACTAAGCAATTTATCGATTAGATAATTTCCCTGAGGTAGTGAGGGTTCTTCTCCTCCTAAAACAAGATGACACTCCAAACCTGACATTGCAGCAGCGGCAGCAGTTTGTCTGCAATGATTGGATTGTTCGGCACCGCCGGTAATAACAGAATCACATCCGCTTGCAATTGCATCTGCTAATAGAAATTCCAACTTGCGGGTTTTATTACCCCCGAATGCCAGTCCTGTAAGATCATCTCTCTTGATAAAGAGCCGGGGTCCATTCAAGTAATCCGATAATTTTTTAAGCTCGTGAAGAGGAGTTGGAAAGAAACCTAACTTAGTGCGTGGAAGTATTTTTATTTCCATGGCTAATTCTTCTTACAATTTGATGATATAAAATAATTATTACCAGCATAATAAAAATGACCTGGTTAGCATTAGCAACCTCTATTTCAATTGATAATAATAGCGCTCTAATTGAGCCAAGTAGATAAAAATAGCATAGAACAATTTCCAACCTTGTTATTTTTCTAACCAGTATTGATCTTTTTCTGATTAAATAAAAAAATGATAATGTAATTATTAAGAATAGGATTGCCTCAAATGGGAAGACATATTTGGGGTTGTTTTGCAATATTAATCTTCCTGCAAAATCGATCAGTATGGAGATTATAACAAGAAATATTGAGCGATAATAATTTGTCATTACAACACTGAATTAAGAATGAGTACCGAACCAATAATCAGAATAAAAAAGTAAATTATTTTTTTAAACTCATCTTCATTTAATTTATTATGGATTTTATTCCCCAGGTAGAATGCAATTAAAATTACCGGTAGCGCATAAATATAGGTTTTCCATACAAATCCAGTCCACAGACCCGATGCACCATGACTTAATGTTATTATTAGTCCGGTCGGGAAAAATATTCCTTGCAATGTAGCTCTAAAATTTTGCGCGGACCAGCGCCGCAACACTCCATAAATAACCGTCGGGGGTCCATTGGTATTATATGCTCCGCCAAGAATTCCGGCAAATAAACCAAAAATTAGAGAGAATTTTTCGTTTTTAAGATATGGCAAATTCTTTACAAACAAATAATAAATTCCGAACAGAACAAGAAGTATACCCAATGTAATTTTAATTACTACTTCAGAAGTGTTCTTCAAATAATAAAGTCCAATTGGTAGACCAAGCATAGTGGATAATATAAACTGCCATGTATCATTAAAACTTATTTTACGCCACGAAGTAATAAGTAACAACAAAGCTAATGTTGAAGCTGTTAATGCCATTATAGGAGTAGCCGATTTGATATCAATAAAAAAAGCAAGAAGTGGCATACCAACAACTGCTTCACCAAATCCAATAGCTGACCTAATGAATGAACCGATAAATATTATAAGTAAGACAATTAAAATGGTTGTGGATGTTATCATGAGGGTGAAATTTCGCTATTTGAAAAATGTTAGGTGTATGGTTATTTATAAGAATATGAGGCAGTCTCCAAATAAATTCCACAGTAATACTAAAAAAGCGGAAGACTGATTCTGTTCGAAATTGTCAGTCTTAGATAAGCCCGGACTGACAACTAAAACCTAATGAGACCGCCTCACAAAAGATACTTATTTTTTAGGACCGATCATTTTTTCCGGTCGAACAACTTCATCAAATTTCTCTGGTGTTAATAGACCAAGTTCTACAGCAGCTTCTTTAAGTGTCTTATTCTCTTTATGAGCTTTCTTAGCAACTTTAGCTGCATTATCATAACCGATTACTGGGTTTAAAGATGTAACAAGCATCAAAGAATTTTCAAGATGTTTTTTGATGTTCGGTTCAACTGCAGTTATACCAACTACACAGTTATCTGCAAAACTTTCGCATGAATCGGCGAGCAATTTAATTGATTGAAGAATATTAAAAGCAATAACCGGCATAAATACATTCAGTTCAAAATTACCGCTGGCTCCGGCAAAATTAATTGTTACATCATTGCCGAATACCTGAGCACAAACCATTGTCATTGCTTCTGATTGAGTAGGATTAACTTTGCCCGGCATGATTGAACTTCCGGGTTCATTTTCCGGTAAAGCTATCTCACCAATTCCGCATCGTGGTCCAGAACCGAGCCATCGTATATCGTTCGAAATTTTTAATAATGATGCTGCAATCGTCTTCAATACACCGCTCATTTCTACAAGAGCATCTTTACCGGCCATAGCTTCGTATTTATTAGGTGCAGTCTGAAATGGTTTACCAGTCAATTCAGAAATTTTTGATGCTACTTTTACAGCATAATCAATGTGAGCATTCAAACCTGTACCAACAGCTGTTCCGCCTAACGGAATTTCATAAAGGCGTTTAAGCGAATCGCTTATTCTAGCAAGTCCATTTGTTAACTGCTGAGCATAACCTGAAAACTCATTACCTAATGTAAGCGGAGTAGCATCCATAAGATGGGTACGACCAATTTTAATAATATCTTTAAACTCATTAGCTTTTGAATCCAGTGCATCTCTTAGTTTTGTAAGCATTGGAATTAGCCTTCTGTGAATTTCTTCAACAGCTGCAACATGAATAGCAGTCGGGAAGGCATCGTTTGTAGATTGAGCTTTATTAACATCGTCATTAGGATGAATTGGTTTTTTGCTTCCCATTACTCCCCCAACCATTTCTATAGCACGATTGGATATTACTTCATTTGCATTCATATTGGTTTGAGTTCCACTACCTGTCTGCCACACTACAAGCGGGAAATGATCGTTTAATTTACCTGCTATTACTTCGTCGGCTGCTTTAATTATTAAATCTCTTTTGTCATCAGGTAAAGAGCCAAGTTCATTATTTACAATTGCAGCAGCTTTTTTAACAATACCAAGAGCTCGTATCAATTCCGATGGAAATCTTTCTCCACCAATTTTAAAATTCATAAGTGAACGTGCAGTCTGTGCACCATAATACTTATCTGTTGGGACTTTAATTTCGCCCATACTATCAGTTTCAATTCTGTATTCCATTGAAATCTCCGAATTAATTATGTTGTTGCTGAAAAATTAAGGCAATGCTCTCTTAATTTCAACGAAAATGAAAAATGCAATTGAGAATTTATAATTGAGAATTGAGGATAATAATTAGTGATTATAAAGAATGGGATTGTTTTAATTATGGTCTATGTTATCTACTCTTCTGGCGCCTATAAATCGTTTTTTATAGTAAGGATCGTTCAGATTAGAGACAGTAACGCCAAGACTCCGGCTGGCATGGACAAATTGATCATCACCAAGGTAGATTCCAACATGACCCGGATAGGAACGTTTAGTTGTATTAAAATATACCAGGTCGCCAAACTTGAGATCATACTTAGAAATATTTTCCCCAATTTTAAATTGTTCTCTTGTACTTCTTGGTAAATCATATTCAACAGAATTCTGGAATACCTGTTTGGTAAATGCAGAACAATCGATTCCATTCTCAGAATTTCCGCCATATTTATAAGGTGTATCTAAGAATTTTATTATTTCGAAAAGGATTTTTTCCCTTGTTGTTAGGGGAACGTTGTACGATTTCAATTTATCGATGTTGCCTAAAAATTTGGATTTATCAACCGGTTCAGTTTCAACAGGTAATTCATCAAATTCATCCAATGATGAATCTGGTATATCAGGGAAAGTAATAGTTGGTTGTTCGATAACATTCTTTTTAATTCTTAAGCTATCGGCAGAAGAAAATCTAACGCTACTTTTTGAAGATTCCTTTGAGTCATTTTTTGAATTAGGTTGATTAAAGCGTGGTGATGAAGATGATGCACTGCAACCGGAAAACAGAATAATAGAAACTAAACCCAGGCAGAACAAAACTATGATTTTAGAAATCATCATTTATTATTTAACCGAGGTATGCTCTTAAGTTTTTACTGCGTGATGCATGTTTCAATCTTCTAATAGCTTTTTCTTTAATTTGCCTTACGCGTTCTCTGGTCAAATTAAATTTTTCGCCAATTTCTTCGAGTGTAAGAGAGTGTTCCTTATTTAATCCGAAATAAAGTTTTATTACTTCTGCCTCTCTTTCGGAAAGACTTGAAAGGACACGTTCAATTTCATTTCGTAAGGATTCAGACATTAAAATATAATCCGGAGAAGGGATTTCTTCATTAGAGAGCACATCAAGTAAGCGATTCTCTTCACCTTGAGAAAAAGGGGCATCCATAGAAACATGACGACCTGATATTTTTAAAGTATCTGACACCTCGTCAATATCCATACTAAGTTCCTGAGCTAATTCATGTGCTTTAGGTTCACGTTCATATTCCTGTTCAAGATTGCTATATGCTTTACCAATTTTATTAAGTGCACCAACTCTATTAAGAGGCAACCGAACAATACGCGATTGCTCGGCCAGAGCTTGAAGAATTGATTGTCTTATCCACCAGACCGCATAAGAGATGAATTTAAATCCTCGTGTTTCATCGAAACGTTTAGCAGCTTTTATTAAACCGAGGTTCCCTTCGTTAATCAAATCGCCAAGTGATAAGCCCTGATTCTGATATTGTTTTGCGACAGAAACAACAAAACGTAAGTTGGCTTTAACCAATTTCTCAAGCGCTTTTTGATCTCCTTTTTTAATCTGAATAGCGAGATATATTTCATCTTCAGGTGTCAATAAATCTACTTTGCCAATTTCCTGAAGATATTTATCTAATGATTGACTTTCGCGATTAGTAAATTGCTTGGTGATTTTCACAATATAATTCTCCGCAATTAGGATTCGAGATTGACATAATCAACTATACCGACAATTGAAGCATCAACGGGAGCCATATCAACATCAAGAGGAATGACAGCTTCGCTGGCAGTAACATAATAAATGATTTCACCTGGTCCGGCACCAACAGTATCTAGTGCAATAATTGGTTCACCTAATTTCTGAAACTCTCCATTTATTGGTTGAACAAACTGCATCTTATAACCTGTTATGGTATCATATTTACGTGTAGCCCAGATAGTACCGATAACTTTGCCCAGGTACATTACTTCCCTTCTTTCTTATTGTCGGTTACAGCAATGTCCAGTTTATCTACAATAGCCATAATTACAGCATCAACAGGTTTGTTTTTTGTTATTGTTGTTTGACGCGCAGAACTTCCCTGGGCAACAATTACTACTTCTCCAACACCTGCTCCAACAGAATCAACCGCAATTACCGTAGATTCTCTAGGAGTATAATCCAGATTGAGTTGACGAACAATTAAAAATTTAGCACCGACAAGATTTTCATCTTTTCGGGTAGACCATACAGTACCAATTACTTTTCCCAGTATCAGATATACCTCACAATTCTAATGGATTAATTATTTTAATACCGCTCTGCTTATACCTATCAATTTCGCCGGTAAGGATAGGTAATTTATTAATTTCAGCTACAACACACATTATTGCGTCTCTTGTGGACGCAACTTTATTAAAAAATTTTGAAATCTTCAAACTGTATCTCGAATTTAAACCTAGAATTTTTAATGATGCTAACAAATCCTCAACCGGTTTTCTTTCATCTTCTGTTGAAGCTGCAAAATATAATTCGGAAGCATTTATAACTGTTGTAAAACAAACTCCCTTTGTCATCGCTTTTTCAAGAGCAGTTCTACCGGAAATATTTTGAGTAAGATATTCTAATAGCAGATCAGTCTCTACTAAAAATTCTTTTTTCCCCTCCATTAGTATTTAACCCGGCTCTTAAATTTACCCGAAGGGATACTCCCTTTTGATCGTAAGAAGTTTAATACAACCGGACCCGGTAAACCTTGAGTAACTTTAATTTCTTCATATAATTTAAAATCAATCAATGATTCTCTAACAGCTTTATCAGCATCTCCATAAATAATAACTTTAACATTTTGGTATCCTTTGGCATGTAATTCCTTCAATTTATCTTCAGGGAATTGAAATGTTTTTTCCGAATTAATCTCTAAATCAAATTCAAATAATTTTGATAAATCTTCATCCATTTAAAAAGCTCTTTCCTAAGAGATCATTATTTATTTTGAAAAAGTGGGCAACGGTTTGAGCAGCATCTGCAAAAGTTTCTCTTGTTCCTAAGTTAATCCCCGGTTTGTTCTTACGATAAAAAATCAATGGAACGTATTCGCGGCTATGGTCTGTACTTGGTGTTGTAGGATCGTTACCATGATCTGCCGTAAGCAAAAGACAATCCGATTCATCAAGTACATTTAGTATTTCCGGTAATCTATCATCAAATTCTTTTAATGCTTTTGCAAATCCATCGGGATCATTCCGGTGACCATAATAGACATCAAAATCAACAAGATTGGCAAAAATAAGAGAGTTACTACTGGTTGTTGCTGCATAAATTATTCTATCCACCCCTTCATTGTTCGATTTAGTCTTCAGTTTTGTCTTAATGCCTCTATAATTAAACAGATCATTTACTTTTCCAACAGCAATTGTTTCAATTCCTTCCTTCATCAGAAAATCGAGAATTGTATCGGAAGTCGGGTCAACAGAAAAATCTTTTCTATTGGTAGTTCTTGAATAATTATTCGTTTCGCCGATAAATGGTCTGGCAATAACACGACCAACAGCATCCTTACCAACAAGAACTTTATCACGAGCGATTTGACAAATTTCATACAACCGATCGAGTGGAATTACCTCTTCGTGAGCAGCTATTTGAAACACCGAATCCGCAGAAGTATAAACAATTGGGAAAGCGGTTTTAACATGCTCATCTCCAAGTTTTTCAATAATTTCCGTTCCAGAGGAAGGAATATTTCCCAAGATTCCTTCAACGCCAGTTTCCTTAATAAACCTGTCAATAATTTCTTTTGAAAATCCATCAGGATACAAAGGAAATTCAACTTCAGTTTTAATTCCGCCAAGTTCCCAGTGACCGGTGGTTGAGTCTTTACCAACTGATAGCTCGGCCATTTTACCATAAGAAGCAATTGGACTATCATTTTTGGGAACACCTTTTATAGATGTAATATTACCTATTCCCATCTGTTGAAGATTGGGAATTGTCAATCCTCCTACAGCTTCTGCCATATTTGCAATTGTATTACTTCCCTCATCTTTATATTTATCCGCATCCGGTAATTCACCAACTCCTAGCCCATCTAGTACAATTAAAATAAAGTTATTCAATTAATCCTCCGATATGAAGATCAGTTGGTACTTTTGACAGTGTTTCCACCTTTTTCGATAGCTTTTTTAAGAGCGAGGTCGGCATTGCCAAGAACTTCGCGAACATCGGACTTACCGGAAGTTGAAGCAACGCCAATTGAAACAGTGAAAGTAGTCTGTTTAGAAACAACAGCAATCGGTTTGCGTGCAATTTTTATTCTAAGTTTTTCTGCCCAAAGAAAAACATCTTTTGCAGATGTGTTGAAGAAAAATATTGCAAAAATCTTTTCGCTTATTCTTCCCATAATATTCAACGGAGTCATTTCATCACGTATCAATTGCGCTATTGTCCGTAATACTTTAGGGAACGGGTCTCCTTCGAATAATGATTCCTGATCGAGAAGGTCATCTACTTTTATAAGAGCAACAGCGCCGGGTAATTCAAGCTCTTTAGATCTAACGAGATCTACTGTTAACCTTTCATTAAATGAATCGTAGTTCAAACAACGTGTTTCTATATCGACTGAGAGTAAATTTTTTAATATGCTTATTGTAGAATATGAATGAAGAATAAATGCGAATATTTTTGTGGCATTTTTTATAAATGTAACTTCGTTATTCGTGTAAACGTTTTTCTTTAAGCTTTCGAAACAGATCACTCCGTAATTCTGATCATCATAAATTAGAGGTATTGCCAGGAATGAACCGTCAAAACTAACATCTTCATTTTTAGAAAAACGGGGGAATTCCGAACCCGAAGTATCATCAATCTTAACCGGAGTTGAACTTAAAATTGATTTACCAACCAGAGTTCCGCTGAGATCAATCTCCAGATTTTCACCAATGTATTTTAACGAAGTTTTATTAACGATACGTGCGGTTTTAAATTTATGCTCGTTGGGGAAATAGGACACAAAAGTAAATGCGTCCCAGTCAATCAATCCTTCAACGGCACTATTCAATGCGGAATAGAGATCTGTTTCACTTTCAAATTTTTTATCGTATGAGAGAACTCCTAAAAGGGATTTTAATCTTTGTTCAGCCTGAGATTCCGTAAACTTCTCTTCGAATAATGAAATAATAACTGAAATTACTCTAACAATTCTTCCCAGGGAGTAGATCTGTTCTATACCAAATGCATCATTAACTTTTGAATCGAGTGTTAGAATTCCCGTTAAACTTTTACCGTAAAAGAGCGGAACACCTACAAAGCTCTTAATTCCCTGAGGTGAGTTATAATAACGTATTACATCAATCTCAGCATTTGAGGAAATATCTGTTAATAGTTCGGGTTCTTCTTTCTGGATTATTTTACCAAGTATATCGTCTTCAAGATCAAATTTTTGTTTAGAAATTTGAGAAGAACTGGAGACATACTTTTCCAGGGTTAATCGTTTTCGATTTTTATTGTACCAGAAAAAAGCTGCCGTATGTGCCATAAAAGAATCTTTAACAACACTTAATATTTTCTCTAACACAAAACCGAATTGCTCATCATGATTGACATCTTTTGGAATCTCTTCATGTACAATTTTATCAAAATTTGATTTGAAATCGGGAGGTTTGAATAATTCCTTATTACCCCTGTTAAATGAAGAAGAAAAACTATCCGCTGTTATTACTTCAATATTCTTATTAGGTGAGATTATTGTAAAATCTTCGCCGGAATCAGGTATGTATTTAGATTTATCATTTTTAGGTGTTGAATCAAACTCTTCATCAATCTCTTCAACACCTGTATAGACCGGTTCGGTCTTAGAGGTGTCTCTTAAAAAAATTATAAAGCCGACATATATGAGCAGTATAAATCCGGCAATAATTTTAAATAAAATATCCTCAGTAAAAAAGGGAATTGCGATAAGGATGGGAATAATTAAAAATGTAAGAATTCTCTTTCTATTTTTTTCAGATAAACCCATCAACCCGCCGGAAAGATTATAGAATTTTCTTAAATATCTACAATGTTTGGTTCAATAATACTAAAGTTTTGCGAAAATTTCATAAAAGTAGAGCTGTTAGAATCCGAATTATTTCTTTTTTCCCTCTTCCGCTAATTGCCGAAAACAAAAATAGATTTTCGCCGTTAATCAATTCAGGGAATATTCCTACAACATCTCTAACAGATTTGGAAATCTCGGACTGTTTCAGTTTGTCAATTTTATTAAGAACGATGTTGCAAGGAATATTTTTTTCTGCAAGGAATTGGTTAAATTCAATATCAAGCTGAGTAGGCAAATGGCGGCTGTCTATAATATGGAAAGCCAGAACAATGTTTTTGTTCAGTTCTATAAACTTTTCAATCAGATTTTTCCAATGGTCTCTTTCCGCTTTCGATACTTTTGCAAAACCGAATCCCGGTAGATCAATGATGTAAAACTTATTTTCAACAAGATAATAATTAATAGACCTTGTTTTACCGGGTGTTGAGCTGGTTTTAGCAACTTTGGCGGGATAGAAAATTGTGTTAATAAAGGATGATTTACCAACATTGGAACGTCCGCCTAATATTACTGTTGGCAATTCCTTTACCGGTATTTCATTTAATTTATATACGGCTTTTATAAATTCTATTTTTTTCATGTATCAAATATAAGAAACAATCATATACTGTTGTGTCGGGTGATTCTATATAAAACCGGACGAGATAAATACCGCATAAATATTTAAAATAAAAAAGGAGTAATAGTATTTACCATTACTCCCATTATTAAATACAAATGAAATTTATTTTTCTTTAGAAGTTTTTCTTGTAGTAGTAGTTTTAGCTTTAGCCGGAGCTTTTTTCACTTTAGTATCATCAGATTTTTTTGCCTTAGGTAATTTAGGTTTCTTTTCCTTTACCTTTTTTTCATCCTTCTTTTCAGAAGCAGATTCAGCTTTGGTTTCATCCGACTTAGTAGTTTCATCTTCTTTAGATTTTTTAGGAGTCTTCGATTTTATAATTCCGCTATAATCCACAAGTTCAATTAATGCTAATTCTGCAGCATCCCCTTTTCTTTGTCCTAGTCTAACAATTCTAGTATAACCGCCGGGTCTATCCCCTATTTTTGCAACAATATCATTAAACAATTCTTTAAGAAGACTTCTGTTTTGTATTTCGGATGCAACAAATCTGCGTGAGGTAACA
>JAGVBL010000220.1 GCA_020059785.1 Ignavibacteriales bacterium
AAAAAAATAAAGTACCAATTATGGATATTTATCGAAGTAAATCTCGCCCCAATTGTGACCATCCTTGTATTCACGGTAAACAATATATGCATCATCTTTTTCAAGTCGCGTAAGAATATAATCGTAATAAGCATTTGGGAAATAGAGACGTAGTGTTTTACTTCTCTTATCATATTTAGGAGGAGTGTATTGGTCTTTGAAATAAATGTATGCTGTATAAACTTTATCTCTGTCCGATAACCTAATAATTTTTTCATTCGAAAAAGGTTTTTCGCTTAAACCGAATATCGGGTAATATCTATCAACCTGAAAATTTACCTCGTTGGATAAATTAGCTCCGGTATAAGGATCGTTCAATTGAAATTCCTGTGCGTAAAGAGGAAGCGTGAATAATATTAAGAAGATTATTTTTTTCATAAACAGTTTACTTGTTCAATGTTAAGATACAATAAATAAATTTTATTTTAATTCTTCCCAGTCAGTAAGTTTTCCGTCGCGGAAGAAAAAAGTAATTTTGCCAAAATACCATTGGGTGAATGTACCCCATTTTTCTACATTCCTATCAATCTTATCGGGCTTACCCCAGCTTGCAGATAACATTTTTTCTGTCATCCCTTTCCAGATCTGCTTATTGTAAATTCGTAAACCAATCTCCTTGCCGAATTTGTCTGTATACAATTTTTCGATTTCCTGTGTTATCAACATAATCTGATTATTGAGGTCGGCAGAAATTTTTTTTAATTCAACAATATCATTAAGAAGTGTCTTTTTTGAAATCTCATTCTGCTCTTTTAAGAATTTTAATGAATCGAATTCGGATTTATAATTCTTTTCGTTGTATTGATTTTTATCCTGTGCAAAATTGTATGTTGCATAAGAATAGAAAGTTGCAATTAGTAGAAATAGTCTAATAGAGTTTTTCATTGCAAATTAAAACCCCCGACAAATGTCGGGGGGCAAGTAGTGTTGAATAAATCCTAATATGTTAATGAAATTGCCATAACGGCATAGGGAATATAAAATTCTTACAGATAAATAGAAATATTACCAGCGTTTTCCGCCCCTGTTACCGTTAAAACCGCCGCCGCCTCTATTTCCACCACCACCTCTACCACCTCTGCTTCCGCCGCCTCTTCTATTATCGGTTTTTGGTCTCGCTTCGTTTACAACTAATTTTTTCCCTTTCAAGTCATATGTATTTAATTCATTAATTGCAGTTTGAGCTGCCGTTTTATCCTTCATTTCTACAAATGCAAATCCTTTGGATTCGCTGCTAAACATGTCGCGAATAATTTTTACTGATCTAACCTCGCCATATTTTTTGAAGAGGTTTTCGAGTTCTAATTCATCAGCTTCTTTTGCTAAGTTTCCAACAAAAATGTTCATTTTTGCTCCTATTATTTATTGTAAATGATTAATGGCCATTTCAACGAACTGGCATTCCGGTGATTTAATTGAAAATGGCTCCGTATCTAATGATAAACGGGCGGATATGAGAATTCAATTTATCCTTGGTGTAGTAGCCATAATAAACTGCTAAAGAAATATAAGAATCAATTAACAAAATAAAAATTAAATTAAAGGGTTTTAATGAAAATTTACAGATTGCTCTTTCCATATATTCTTGTAATCGGGATGTAATCTGTTTATTTGACAAGCATTGATACTGCAAATCGCTTAATATTTATCGGAGCAGAACCACAGCATTTCTTTGTTTATATCATTATTTTAACTCCAAGTAATTCCTTTATTGTTTTATCCGGTTCTTGCTTTATTGTATGAAATAAAAAAAATCTAACTTTAATTCCAATCATAAGTTAAACTAATACTTTGGGGAATTGCAATGAAGGTCAACAAAATACTCTTCGTTTTCATCATTAGTATGAACTTTATATTTGCTCAAAAGTCCAGTACAACAATAATACTTAATGTTGATGAATGTAAGGATACTATCAGCCGACATATTTATGGACAGTTTTCCGAACATTTAGGACATTGTATTTATGGTGGTATCTGGGTAGGTGAAGATTCACCAATACCGAATACACGCGGAATCAGGAACGATGTAGTAGCCGCGCTAAAAAAAATCAATATTCCTAATTTACGCTGGCCCGGCGGATGCTTTGCAGATGAGTATCATTGGATGGATGGAATCGGTCCACGTGATAAAAGACCGAAAATGATCAACACTCATTGGGGCGGAGTAGTTGAGGATAATAGTTTCGGTACACACGAGTTTATGGATTTATGCGAACAGCTTGGCACCGAACCATACATCTGCGGCAATGTAGGAAGCGGTTCTGTAGATGAAATGTCTAAGTGGGTTGAGTATCTAACATTTGATGGCGAAAGTCCGATGAGCAAGTTAAGAAAAGTGAACGGACGCGAAAAACCATGGAAAGTAAAATTCTGGGGAGTTGGTAATGAAAACTGGGGGTGCGGCGGAAATATGACCGCTGAATTTTATGCCGATAATTATAAAAGATATGCTACTTATTGCCGTAATTATGGTGGCAATCGGTTATTCAGAATTGCTGGCGGTCCATACGGAGATGATATCCACTGGATGGAAACATTGATGAAAAATGTTAACAGTTCGTTGATGCAAGGGGTTTCGTTACATTATTATACTGTAAGGGATTGGGGAAATAAAGGTTCTGCAACTGAATTTAATGAGTATGATTATTTGAAAACTATCCAAAAATGTTTCGAGATAGACAAGCACATCAAAAAACAAATAACCATTATGGATAAATATGATCCGAAAAATAGAATCGGTTTAATGGTTGACGAATGGGGAAATTGGTTTGATGTTGAGCCGGGGACTAACCCCGGATTCCTGTTTCAGCAGAATACATTACGTGATGCAATAACCTGTGCAGTCAATCTTAATATTTTTAATAATAACTGCAGCAGAGTTAAGATGGCAAATATTGCACAGATGATAAATGTGCTTCAGTCACTAATCTTAACTGATGGACCTAAAATCGTTCTTACGCCAACTTATTATGTTTATGAAATGTTCAAAGTTCATCATGATGCGGCATTAATTCCAATTAACTATGAATCACCGATGTATCAATTGGATGATCGAAGCGTTCCATCAGTTAATGTCTCGGCATCTAAAGACAGGAACGGAAAAATACATATCACACTTGTTAATGTTAATCCTAATGCTGAAATTGAAGTTGAATGTAATATTAAGAGTGTAAAAAAA
>JAGVBL010000264.1 GCA_020059785.1 Ignavibacteriales bacterium
AATAACTCCTAAATCCTTTTTTTCTCTCGAGAATCCATTAATACTTGCGGTATTGCTAATCGCTATAATAATGCTGGTTAGTTACATTTATTACCGTTACGTTATTATTCCGATGCGTAAGAAGCATTTGCAGGAACAGGAGAATCTAAAGCTACAGCAAGCAGAATTAATGGCACTTTTCGCAGAGCTTGCGCCGGATCCAATCTTTCGATTCGATGAGAATGGCAAAATAGTTCTGGCTAACAATTCAGCACATAATATTTTCCCTCATAAAATACTTGTTGGGGAACATGTTGCAGTTGTACTTCCATTCATCAAGAACTTCGACATTCACGACCTTATTGCCCATAATAAAACTGTAAATTACACTACTCTACTTGGCGATAAATACTATCAGTTTTTAATTGCAAGCGTTCCCAAATTTAATGTATGTCAGGTTTACGGGCGTGATATTACCGACCTTAAGAAAACGGAGAGGGATCTAAAAGTTGCACTTGAGAAAGCCGAAGAATCTAAAAAGCTGAAAGAATTTTTCCTTTCACAAATTTCTCACGAGATACGTTCACCATTAAATGTTATTACCGGCTACAGCGATTTGTTGATGCAAGAGCTTCACGACAAATCGAGCGAGTACAATGATATACTCCGTTCAATTATCAACAACAGCAAGCGTCTTTACAGAACATTCGATTTAATGCTGAATATGTCGCAATTACAAACCGGCAAATACGAAGCACGGTTTGAGCGTATTAACATACTTGCCATGATAAACACCATAGTTAATGAGTTCAGAACGTTTGCCGATGAAAAAAATCTGAAGCTTAGTTTAATTAACAGACTTGAAGAAGACAATACTGTAACAGCTGATCATTATTCAATTGCTCAAATATTCGTTAACCTGTTGGATAATGCTATTAAATATACTCCTCATGGTAAAGTTGAGATTTATCTATACCGAGATAACAACAATATTTGTGTTGATGTTCGTGATACCGGTATAGGTATCTCAAAAGAGTATCAAGACAAATTATTCACTCCTTTTTCTCAAGCAGACATGAGCTATACAAGACCATATGAAGGTACCGGACTTGGATTAGCCCTTGTCAAAATATTTATAGACTTAAATAGAGCTAAAATAAAAGTTAATAGTGAGCCTGGAAGTGGTACCACGTTCACAGTAATTCTAAGTGGAGATAAAAAATGGGGACTTCTGAAATGAATAAATCCGTTAGTGACGGAAACAAACCCAGATTACTTATTACTGAAGATGATATAGAAAATCAAAAGTTTCTCGAGTTGTTCTTAAAAAGATATTTCGAAGTTGATGTTTGCGACTCATCTGACTCCTTCTACGATTTTATGAAATCCAACAATTATGACATAATTCTGATGGATATTTCAATACGTGGAAATAAGAACGGACTCGAGCTAACTACTGAATTAAAAAACAATCCGGATTATGCAGAGATACCTGTTATTTGCTATACAGCTCATGCATTTAATAGAGACCGTGTTAATGCTTTCAAAGCCGGATGCGATGCATATTTAAGCAAACCATCGGATATTAGAACACTTTTAAATTCTTTACTTGATATGCTTAAAAAAAGCAAGAAAGAATTTTCCTTCGATTATCCGCTTCCTAAATACACTCTTGCCAATGCTTAATTTAAAATGAAAGAGGCTGTCTCAAAAGGGCAGCCTTTTTTGTAAAAGAAAAAAGATTTAAATAAGTTTTGTCTCAAGAAATAAAAGGGACAAAGCGTTAAAGTAATATTCAAGCCATATCATCAAAATCAAATCAACTTACTTCCACCATCGATAGAAGAAATGATCGAAGAGAAACATCCGGTAAGGATAGTAAACTCAGTAGTAGAGCGGATCAACATCAAGCCAATAGAAAAGCAATATAAAGGAGGGGGTACGAGCAGTTACTCACCAAGGATGTTATTGAAAGTACTGGTATACTCATACTTGCGGAACATATACAGCAGCCGTAAGATGGAAGAGATGACGAAAGAAAATATACACATGATGTGGTTAAGCCGAATGAGCCGCCCGGATCATCACACGATAAACCGATTTAGAAGTGAGCGATTGAAGGAAGTCTTACGAGAAATATTCAGTCAAGTAGTGCTACTGTTGATAGGGGCAGGTCAACTAAACCTAAAAGAAGTATTTGTTGATGGAACAAAGTTAGAAGCCAATGCAAACAAGTATACGTTTGTATGGGGAAAAGCAATCAAGAAAAATAAGGATCGAATTGTTTTTATTGTCCAATGGGACAGATGATGCAATATATAGGAGAAAAAAGAAGAAGAAGCGATAATAATTATGAACGTCTTCTAATTCGATATCAAGCACAAAACTGTGAAGGATGTTCAATAAGGGGAGTCTGCTACAATCAAAAAGGAAACAGAATAATCGAAGTAAGTCACACTGGTAATTATTTGCGCAAGAAAGCAAAAGATAAATTGGAAAGTGAAATAGGGATTTACTACCGAAAGAAAAGATGCGTTGATGTAGAACCAATTTTTGCAAACATTAAGCAAAATAAAAACTTCAAACGATTTTTACTGAGAGGAATCGAAAAAGTAGCTGTTGAAATCGGGCTGGTTGCAATGGCTCATAATCTATCAAAGTGGGCAACATTATCGGCATGAGAAATTTATTCTTTTGCACAATATGAAAAGCCGTTCCATATTTACTTTTGAGACGGACTCTTTTTTATTTTACAAATTACTTTTTAACCGCGGTCCAGTTACCACCCATACCAGTTCCGGACCAAGAGCCGGATCCGTTTTCATAAGTAACTTTACCATTAAATTGTGCTACCTTCATACTCATAATCTCAACATCACATACAAATGTTCCGTCTGCTAAAATTTTCCCGTTAAAGCTTGCATCATAATTTTGTCCCTGTGTTGCAATACTTTTTACAAAGCTAAAAGTATTACCCTCATTAACATTAAATTCAATAGTGTCGTTATAATCACCTTTAACAGTAAGAATCCATGTACCCTGAAATGTATCTTTTTGAAAGAGAGAGCAAGCAGAAATTAGAAATAAAATAGTAATGGAAGAAATAATTCTGGATTTCATTTATCACCTCAAATGTTTTGTGGATCTAAGCCGGATTGTTTGAATAGTTCTTTATACTTCGATTTTACTAAATCTTTCAACTCATCAAGTGAACTTATAAAATTCGAAAGTGCAACATCACCACCAAACTTAAAATAATATTCAACCAAGATTTCCAAATATAGTTGCGTTATTTTAGAAATCGAATCAAATGAAGCTGAAGTATCTTTTCCTAATTTACCTAAAAATTCCTCTTCTTCTGGACGAATAAGTTCTTCCTCTTCAAGAACAGAAAAATTATCGAACTCACCTTCTATTTCGCTTCGCTTTGCCCATATTCTTGCAAGTTGGAGTAGAACACTTACAATTTCTTTAAGTTTTTGATCTCTTGCAATTTTAAATTCCTCAATAGTTCTATCCTTAATTGTATCTTCAATAGAATCGATATTCAGTTTTTCCAGTATTGAAGAGAGCTGAAAAGCTTTCTCTTTTCCTTTAACCATTTCCTTAAATTTGTGATGAATTTTTTCATCGAAAGCAATTTCTGAATCACTTTTAATATTATATGAATAGAGTAATTCCAATATTTCATCTTTTCTATCCGGGAATTTCCGGTCTAAAAATTCCTCTGTATATTCCAGAGATTCAGTACCCATAGAAGGATGATCAATTAAACTAACCAGATAAGATTTTATCTTAAGCAAGATAAGAAAGAGATCGAATTGCTCATTACTCATAAACACCTTAAATTTTATAATAAAGTACCACTAAGGAAAAACATTGCAACAGTAAAGTAAATAACAATTCCTGTAACATCAACCAATGTTGCTACAAATGGCGCCGATGATGTTGCCGGATCGAATCCTAATTTTTTTAATATGAACGGAAGCATAGAACCCATTAAACAACCCCACATTACTACACCTACAAGTGAGGTTGAAACGGCTAATGCTACTAAGAACCAGTGTTCTCCGTATAAATGAGCCGACTCTTGCCATATCAAAATTCTTAAAAATCCGATACATGCTAATATCAAACCCAAGGTAAATCCGGTTAGAATTTCTCTTCTAAAAACAAAGAACCAATTTTTTAGATTCAGCTCGCCCAATGCAAGTGAACGGATGATTAGTGTTGAAGCTTGGGAACCTGAATTTCCGCCGCTCGAAATTATCAACGGTATAAACAATGCAAGAACAACGGCTTTGCTAATTTCATGTTCAAAGAAACCCATTGCTGTAGCAGTAAACATTTCTCCTACAAATAGAATACTTAACCATCCCGCACGTTTTTTAATCATACCTAATATTGAAGTTGAAGGATAAGGATCATCCAGAGTTTCCATACCGGCAATTTTATGGATGTCTTCTGTGGTTTCTTCTTCTGCAATATCCATAACATCATCAAAGGTAACTATACCGACTAAAATACCGGCAGCATCAATAACAGGTAAGGCAGTTCTATCATATTTCTTAAATAATTCAACTGCATGTTCCTGATCATCCATAACACTCAATGTAACAAAATTGAAATCCATTAAATCTGTTACAAGTGTTTCTAAAGGTGCCAGTAAAAATTCTCTGATTTTAATATCATCCAGAAATCTTCCATTCTTATCAACTACATAAACAACATTCAATGTTTCCTTTTCCCTTCCGTTCTCTCTAATATAATCGAGTGTCTGCTTAACAGTCCATCCTTCTTCAACAGCGATGTAATCGGGAGTCATTACCCTACCAATACTATTTTCCGGATACCCGAGTAATTGCTGTGCAATTTTTCTTTCGGATGGCGACAAGTATGTAAGTAACTGCTTAACAACATTAGGAGGCATTTCTTCGAATAGTGCGGTTCTGTCATCGGGCGACATTTCATTAAGAATTTCTGCAAAGTTTTCTTTGCTAATAGAATGTATGAGATTCGATTGAGTGTCAAAATCGAGGTACTCAAAAACGTCGGCAGCTAACTCTTTTGGCAGAAGTCTGAATAAAAGGATTTGCTCTTCTTCTTCAATTGAATAGATAAGATCCGCAAGATCTGCCGGAGTCCAATCTAAAAGGATATCTTTTAGTTCAATGAAATTTCTTTCTTTTATCAATTCGATTATTTCCGGTTTGACAAGCTGGGAGAGCATGGGATCCTCCTTTTAAACTGCGAGGTTTGAAAATATTCTGTAAAGTAACGGCACAAAAATATCATAAAACGGATAAATAGCATAAAGGAAAATGTTAAGAAATAATTGTGATTGTGATTTTTTTGATGTGAATGACTGGAACAACTACTTACTATTAGGTGTGAAGTTTCAAGACATTCGCTACAAAGATAGTATTTAGATTATACCAATAATTCAGTACTATTCTGTATAAATAACCCAACCATATGCAGAAGAGTACTTGAGATGATAAGTACGAGCCAAAGAGAAATAAAGGGAAGACAGCTTTGGATAAAGATGTGTGAAGAACTAGGTTCTGTAAACAAGGCTGCAATCAAATGTGGTATCCCCAGATCAACGTTGTATCGATGGATTGAACGGTACAAAGTCGAGGGAAAAGAGGGGTTGAAGGGGCATTCTAATCGACCAAACCATTTCGCTAAACAATTAATCAATGATAATCTGACACAACT
>JAGVBL010000151.1 GCA_020059785.1 Ignavibacteriales bacterium
CGGTGATCTTGAGTTTGCTGATGCCGCAACTATCGGGCGGGCTTTCTTGGGAAGAATATCACTTTAATTCCAGACGAGCAGAAAATTATGCAAAATGACTGGTTCAAAGACTGGTTCTCTTCAGAAGAATATAATCTGGTTTATTCTCACCGCAACGATAACGATGCCCGTAAATTACTTCAACTGATACTTAACAATACCCGTTTAAATAAAAGCAATCTTATACTTGATGCTCCTTGCGGCGCTGGACGCCACTTAAATTATCTTAACTTTCTTGGCTTTAATGTAGTAGGGTTCGATCTTAGTAAACCGTTTTTAATTCAAGCCAAAAATAATGCCTTTAATAATGGGTTGAATCCGCTTCTCTTTAGAGCTGATATCAGGCATGTTTGCTTCAAGAAAAAATTTGACGCTGTGTTAAACCTGTTTACCAGTTTCGGATATTTTGATTCCGATGAGGAGAATTTCTCTTTTCCGCGCAATGCCTACTCATTCTTAAAAAAAGATGGCTTCTTTGTTCTAGACTACTTGAATAAAAATTATATCACTCAAAACTTAATTCCATTATCTGTTAGAAAGGTAAATATTTATTCGGTAGAAGAGAAAAGAGAGATTAAGGATAATAGAGTAACAAAAACAATTAAGATCTCAGATTCGATTAGGTCAAAAGAATTTTATGAATCGGTTAAACTCTATTCAAAAGATTTTATCCTTGAACGTTTTTTAAGTTTTGGTTATAGTGTGCATCGATTATTTGGCGATTATAACGGTAATGTGTACAATGAAAATAACTCAGAAAGGTTAATAATTATTTTTAAAAAATGATCTCTTCTTACTTCAAAATATTGCTTGTTGTTCTGCTTTTTACATCGTGCGATTTGCTTACGACAAGAACGCCCGAGGAACCGCTCAAACCCGGGACGGGAAATATTCCGGCTACATCACCTCAGATATTATTTCAGAACTTTAAAACATCCCTCGAAGATAAAATCTTAGAAAATTATCTCTCCTGTTTTGTCGATTCATCTTTCTTGAAAAAGAAATTTTTATTTATTCCGGCAACAGGTTCTATTACTCAATATCCAGTGCTAAACAGCTGGAATTTTAATTCCGAAAGACAATACCTCAATAATCTAAAAGCCCAGGGAGTTACACTATCGGTTAATTTTACAAATAACGTTAATACTCCGCTTGGTGATAGTGCAATTTACGCGCTCGATTATTCCATAAATATATCGTCAAATAACCTTACATTTGCAGGACCTTATTCTGGTAGTGCTCTATTTAAAATATTTTTAGATTCCCGCAATCAATGGGTAATTGTCGATTGGCAGGATATTAAAAAAGAAAATCTGAACTGCTGGAGTGATCTTAAAGGAAGGACATATTAAAAAGTTTCTCTTAATCGGGATTATTCCGCTATTACTCTTTAGCTGCCTTAATCCCTTTGCCCCTTCAATTGATGAGAATCTTGGACAGGGCGGAGGATTAATTAGTGATCAAAAATCGGTTAACGGTGTATTCCAGAATTTCCAGTATGCCTATACCTTTAAAGACACTTTGATCTATAGCAAACTGCTCGATCAGAATTTTATTTTTACATTCAGAGACTATAATTTAGGTGTAGATTATAACTGGGGAAGAGACGAAGAGATGAAAGTTACTTACGGACTCTTCCAGAATTCTCAACGGCTCGATCTTGTATGGAATAATATTGTTACTATTACCGGTGACTCGACAAGAATCATAAGGAGTTTTAACCTTACAATTACATTTAACCCGACTGATATTATTTTTGTGGATGGAAGAGTAAACCTCGAGCTTAGGAAAGATAAAGATGACAGATGGAGAATTACACGCTGGAACGACGAATCCAACTTCTGAAATAGAATTTACAATGTATGATACAGAGCAAATAATTTACAATTTATCATTTATAAATTATCATTCATAATTCATCATTTATTATGACGTTTTACCTAAAAGAAACTTTTAGAATATTCAGGCGTTCTTCGATTGCTGCCATAGTAACAATCACAATTACTACTATTGCGGTTTTTCTCACATCGTTATCAATCTTTCTGATCTTTATATCACAAGATTTTTCGGACCGTATAAAGCAGAATATTGAGATCAACCTTTACCTTAATGATACTTTAACAAAAAATGAAATTGAACGGACTCAGAATCTTATCGAAGAGAAATCTTTTATAAGTTCCGTAAAGTATATTTCAAAAGAAAATGCCGCAAAAGATTTTATTAAAGAGACTGGAGAGGATTTCAGAGCCGTTCTCGATTATAATCCGCTTCCAAATTCCTTTGTTGTAAATTTCAAATCAGGTTCCGTTAATGAGAAAAATTTTGAAACGCTTGTCTCAGACTTAAAATCAATCCCTGGAATCTCTGATGTGGTTTATGATTTTAATGTCGTTGTAAGAATTCTTAAAATTTTACGTTCGTTAGAGCTCGCAATTTATATCGCATCATTTCTTTTAATCCTCCTGTCGGTTTATCTTGTCTATAGCAATAACAGAGTTCAGTATGAGAATAATAAAAATCTCTACAACACTATGAAATTAGTTGGTGCTAAAATTTCTGCAATTAAAATTCCGATTTATATTTATAGTGTTCTAATAGGACTATTCTCTTCTATTATTTGCTTTGCAATAAATTATATAATATTGAAATTATTGACAGCGATTAATATTAATCTTAAATTCACTTTCGATTTTGGGGTAATTCATATAATTACATTTATAATTGGTGTTTCTCTTGGTTTTCTTGGAAGTTATTTTGCTTCCATGAAAATAACTCTAAATATTTCTGAAAATGAAAATATCAACAGGTAAAAAATGAATAAGTTTTTATTTTTATCAACGGTTGTATTTCTATTCTTAACATCCAGCATTTATTCACAAATTACTGATTATGAACTCGGTTCTAAAACCGGTTTTAGGTATAATCAACAGAGCGGGTACTTTGATCTTTCTGATCCTGATGCTGTAAATATCAAAGTAGCTGTTTGGGGATTTGTACGCTACCCCGGTAAATATCTCGTTCCTACTTATACTACTCTTTTAGATTTACTTTCTTTTGCCGGTGGTCCTAGCAACGATACTCACCTGGATGACTTGCGGCTCTACCGAACTAAAGAAGATGGTACACAGGAAATGATTGTATTCAACTTTAATGATTTACTCTGGGAATCTAAGCTTGATTCTAAAAAAAGGACTGTACCTTTTATTGAAGCTGGTGATATTTTAGTTGTTCCCGGCGCTCCAAGATATTATGCCAGGGATTTAGTTTCTATGTGGGCTACAATTTTAAGTGCACTTGTTTCAATCGGTATTCTTGTTTTAAATCTTGTCAGGAATTAAAATGGATAACACAAATTTTAATAACAACGGTCAGGATGTAAATACTCTTAAAGACTACTTTAACCTGATTCGATTAAATCTTCTTCCTATTATTATTATTAGCATAACCGGTCTTCTTGTTGCAATTATTTATGCTGTTAATGCTCCTAATATCTATAAATCAACTACTATCCTTAAAATAGCTAAACCTTCCGGAAG
>JAGVBL010000387.1 GCA_020059785.1 Ignavibacteriales bacterium
AAGGTGAAAAAAAAGTAATGATAACATTTACATCCGTTTCACTTTTTATTTTTTCGATAATCGGCTTTGCCTGTTCAAATTCTCCCATTGATGCAGAATGGAACCAGATCATTTTCTTTTTACGGTCGATACCCGTAAGGTTAATAATAAGATTCTCAAACAATTTTTTTCTATCCTGTAACCCGATCCTTACTTTGGAATTGAATAACGAAAAGAAAAAAATAAATACTTTTGCCGGGGGTATTACAAACAGATTATAAAACAAATACCAGATATTCTTCATAGTTTAGAGAGAAATTGTGTCACATTTTCCGATACAATTTGTGGAGTAATTTCCTTCATACATTTGAAATGTTTCTTAGGGCAATTACTCCTACCGATATGGCTGCATGGTCTGCAAGATAGTGATTTATTTTCTAAGATTAAATTTGGAACACCATAAGGACTGAATCCGAATTCTCTAACCGAAGAACCGAATATGGTAATAACCGGAACACCAACAGATGCAGCAACATGCATTAATCCGGAATCATTACAAACAACAAGTTTACAATTCCTTATTTCAGTAGCTGTTTTGAGAAGATCATTATCATTGCACAGGTTAATTGAACCATTAATTTGTGATGTGACCAACGCGCATATTTCTTTATCATCCCTTCCGCCAAAGACTAATATTTCATAACCCTTATTTAACAGCTCGTTGCCTAAGTCAATAAAATATGCTGACGGCCAACGCTTGGTAAAATGTTTTGAACCGGGACACAACCCTATGTAATTATTTTTAAGAGGTAAACAAGTACTAATATTTAACGGAGTATGAAGCTCAAGACCAAGTTTATCAAGTTTTAATCCGGGGATCGATTCACAATACATTTCGGTTATCGATTTGATCTCTTTATAACGATTGATTTTAAATCTAACAAGAAGATATTTATCCCAATTAGGTTTCTTAAAAAAATATGTTGTAAGACCTAATGAGCCAATTAGTAACCTGGATCTAACATTATTCTGCAGGTCAACAATAAAATTATATTTATTCCCCTTAAGTACTTTAATAAGGAATTTACTTTTTTCGGATCTTGATAACGCATGGACAACATTAATATACGGGTTGAACTTAATTGCATCAGCATATTCTTCTCTAACCAGGAAATCGATAGCAGCATCGGGGAAAAGTTTTTTTATAGCCCTTATAACCGGCGTTGTAAGTAAAACATCACCCAGCGAACTGAGTCGGATTATTAGAATTCGTTTACTATTTCCCGGTTTCAAGCTCTTATCGAAATAATTTTGTATGCAAATCTAACCAAATAAAAAAATGCCTTCCACTATAAGTTATTTGTCTGGTAAAAAAATCTTGGTTATTTTTGATCCGGATTAAAACAAAAACGGTAGAATTTATGACAACTTTAGCCGCCCCATTAACCAAGCAGTACCCGGATAATTCGCTGGAAAAAAAAGCTTACGACATTGCAGAAAAATTTAAGGATAATCTGCCATTAATGAACGACAGGAACAGGTTAGGATTTAATTTATATAGATACTTAAAAGGCGAAGGCGATACACCGGAAGTAATTATCCGTACCGCACGTTTTACTTTGGACGGAATTACCAAGGAAGAACTTGCCGCTAAATTGAACGAAGAAATTGCAAAGTTAAAAGAAGAATTGAAAGGTTAGAACTACCATCCGGGAGTTCTAACCATTGATTTTAATTAGTGACCTTCAGCATCAGCTAAAAACTTTTCAACAAGCAAAACATCTTCTTCGCTTCCTATAAAGATAGGAATTCTTTCGTGCAAAGATTCTGGAACCTTCTCCAAAATTCTTTTCTTACCATCGGTTGCGCGTCCACCGGCAGCTTCTACAATAAATGCCATCGGGTTACATTCATATACCAAACGGAGTTTTCCTTTTTCATTTCTAGTATCTCCCGGGTACATAAATATTCCTCCATAGAGCAATGTACGATGAACATCTGCAACCATAGAACCGATATAACGCGCCTGATAAGGTTTTCCGTTAAATTTATTTGCCTGAAGATATTTTATATAATCCTTAAGACCTTTGGGCCATGAGTAATAATTTCCCTCGTTCACACTATAAATCCGCCCACGTTTAGGAATTTTAATATCGTCATGCGAAAGCAAAAATTCACCGAATGCCGGATCGAGTGTAAAACCGTAAACACCATGACCGGCAGTATAAACAAAAACAGTACTGGAGCCATACAAGATATAACCGGCAACTTCCTGTTTATATCCGGGTTGAAGACAATCTTCTAATGTTCCGGGTCCATCACCCGGTGTAACCCGTTTGTAAATTGAAAAGATTGTACCGATACTTACATTAGCATCGATGTTGGAGGATCCGTCAAGCGGATCGAATAACAAAACATATTTGCCGATTTTTTGATGCGGCGGAAGGTGGATTATATCTTCATCTTCTTCGGAAGCCATTACACAAAAATGTCCTCCATGATCCATTGCTTTAAGCAATGTTTCATGAGCAAAGATGTCAAGCTTTTTAACTTCGTCGCCGGATTTATTACTTTCTCCAGTAAAACCAAGTATATCTACTAATCCGGCTTTATTAACTTCAAGTGAAATTACTTTTGCAGCAAGACTGAGTTGAAGAAGAATAGCAGAAAGTTCTCCGGTTGCTTCCGGGTGAAGTTTCTCGCCTTCTAAAATATGGCGAGGTAAAGTCATGAATCTTTTTTTTGCCATCTAAGGTGCCTCCCTTATGCTGTTTTGGTTATTTCCTGATCTTTATATTGAAGCTCGTATAATCTATAATAAATTCCCCGTTTGGCAAGTAACTCCTGATGATTTCCGGTCTCTTTTAATTCACCTTTGTGCATAACAAGAATTTTATCTGCATTCTGAATAGTTGAAAGACGATGTGCAATAACAATTGATGTTCTGCCAACCAGAAGTTTTTCAATTGCATTTTGTATCAACTGTTCAGTTTCTGTATCCACGCTTGATGTTGCCTCATCCAGAATTAGAATTTGTGGATTATAAGCAAGCGCACGTGCAAAAGAAATTAACTGGCGCTGTCCAACACTTAATGTTGCTCCTTTCTCCTTAACTTCTTCATCAAATTTATTTGGAAGATTAAGAATAAATTTATCGGCACCTACAGTTTTTGCAGCTTCATAAATCTGCTGATCGCTTATATCTGAATTACCAAGACTGATATTCGATTTAATTGTTCCGCTAAAGAGGAATACATCCTGAAGTACCATAGAGATATGTTTTCTAAGATCTCTTTTATTCAGGCTACGGATATCAATTCCGTCAAGCGTAATGCTCCCCTTTTCGATATCATAAAAGCGTGTTAGAATATTTACAATACTTGTTTTACCGGCACCGGTGGCTCCTACAATTGCTATAGTTTCACCCGGATTAATTTTGAACGAAACACTTTTGAGAACATACTCACCCGGATTATAAGCAAACCATACATTATTAAATTCGATTTCGCCGCGGACTTTTTGAAGTATAACCGGAGTATCCGGATTTTTAATCATAGTATTATCATCCAGCAGATTAAAAATTCTTTCGGACGCAGCCATTGCTCTTTGAAGAATGTCATATTTTTCGGAAAGGTCGCGAACAGGCCGCCAGAACATTTCGATGTATTGAAGGAAGGCAGTTAAAACACCAAATGTTAATATTCCTTGAATAATTTCTCCGCTTGCATACCATATAACAAGGGCAATTGAGACAGCACTTAACAATTCTACGAACGGAAAGAAGATTGCATAGTAAAAAACTGATCTAATGTTAGCATTCCTGAAATCATCATTTATTGAAGAAAACTTTTCAAGTTCCTGTTTCTCTTTTGCAAACATTTGAACAACATTCATTCCCGTTACGTGTTCCTGCATATAGGAATTCAACCGAGCTAAATGAGTTCTAACACTCCTATACTGTTCCCTTACTTTTCTTCTAAACAAAAATGTTGCATAAAATAGGAATGGTATTACAGCCAGTGTTACAAGTGTTAACTGCCAGGACATACTGAACATAAAAATAAAAATGAACACAAGCATAAAGATATCGCTGAAAACGGTTATAACTCCGGAGCTGAACATTTCATTTAATGCATCAACATCATTTGTAACACGTGTTACAGTTCTGCCGACGGGAGTTCTATCGAAGTACTTAAGAGCTAATTTCTGAACGTGAGAAAAAAGTTGAATTCTGATATCATAAATAATTTTCTGACCCATTAATTCAGTAAAGTATGTAAGGTAGTATTGAACAACTGCCTGAATAACAAGTGAAGCGAATAAAATTCCGACTATAAGAAGAAGCCCATTGTAATCTTTATGCATAATATAATCATCAATGGCAACCTTGCTTAAATAAGGACGCAAAGGACCGAGCGCAGCAACAAGTATATTAAACAGAATTGCCGCAATCACATACATTTTATACGGTTTAATGTAAACGAGGAGCCGTTTCATCAATTTGGAATCGTATGCTTTACCAAGTATTTCGTCTTCGCGTTGTTCGGCCATTATTAATCCATTTCAGAAAGTTCTTCTTCAAGTAACTGACGTTTATTAAGATCGGCGTAAATTCCGTTTAGTTCAATCAATTCTTCGTGGGTTCCTTCTTCTGCAATTCTACCTTCTTCAATAACAAAAATTTTGTCTGCATCTTTAACCGTTGATATTCTATGACTGATAATAATGCTTGTTCTGTTCTTCATAAATTGTTTAAGTCTTCTTAGAATTTCTTCTTCGGTATTAGTATCAACAGCAGAGAATGAGTCATCAAGAATTAAAATCTTTGGATCGATAGCAAGAGCGCGGGCAAGTGTTGATCGTTGTTTCTGACCGCCGGATAATGTTATTCCTCTTTCTCCCAGAATTGTTTCGAATCCTTTAGGGAAACTTTCTACATCTTTTGAAAGTTGTGCAATATCTGCCGCCTTTTCTATCGCGTTATCTGAAATTCCATCAAGACCATAAATAACATTGTTAGCAAGTGAATCTGAAAAAAGGAAATTCTCTTGCGAAACCATTCCGATATTTTTGCGAAGAGTTTGCAGAGGAATATTTTTTACATTAACTCCGTCAATTAAAACTTCTCCGCCGGTTGAATCATAAAACCGCGGGATTAAATTAACAAGTGACGTTTTTCCTGTACCGGTTTTTCCGATAAATGCTACTGTATTCCCTTTTTCAATTTTTAGATTTATCTCTTTAAGAACCGGCGGTAAATTTACAGCATATCGGAACGAAACATTCTTAAACTCAATTTCGCCATGAATTTCTTTAACATCGTAATCCGTATTAGAGGTGTCCTGAATTTCATAAGGTTCATTTAAAATTTTCAATAAGCGTTTCATACTTGCTTCGGCTTGCTGAATCATAGTAGCAACCCATCCGAAAGAGATCATTGGCCAGATTAACATTCCAAGGTAAGCATAGAATGCAACAAGTTCACCAATGCTGAAATTACCATTTATCATTTGTGTTCCGCCCGACCATAAAACGATAATAAATGAGAGTCCTGCAATTACAAGGAATACCGGTATAAACATGGCTTGCAGTTTAACAAGATCCATTTTACGCTTAAGATATTCTTGGCTTTCGAACTTGTAGTTTTCTGTTTCGTATTCTTCCCGGCCATAGGATTTAATTACTCTAATGCCGGAAAAGTTTTCCTGCGCACGTGCGGTTAAATCGGCAAACTTCTCCTGTATCTTTGTATATTTTGCATGAACACGGCTCATTACATAATAAACTACCAAAGTCATAAACGGTGATGGAAGAAGCGCATAAAGCGTAAGGATCGGATTCATCGATAGCATAATAAAAAATACTAGCAGAAATTTTGTGCCGTTATCAATTGTATACATTACAGAAGGTCCGACAAAGCTTCTAACAGCATTAATATCGTTTGTGGCATGGGACATAATATTGCCGGTAGAATTATTCTGATAGAACCGCAAGGATAATTTTTGTAAATGATTCCAGAAATCGTAACGGAGATCATTTGCAATCTTCCACGATGTTACGATAATAGTCTGGCGAATAAGAAATCTGAATACTCCGGCAATAAGAGAAGTAAGAACAATCAGCAGAACAAATTTCAATACCGCATCCTGAACGGCATTTTTTTCTATGGCATTAATACCCTGTTTGATAAGCTGGGGTATGTAAACCTGTCCAATGTTAGAGAGTAGGATAAAAATTATTCCCAGTACGAAAGTTTTTTTATATCGTACAAAGTACTTTTTTAGTTGAAATAGATTTCTGAACAAGTTGAAATAAAGTCCTTTCTATAAGCAACAATAAAGAATCTTCTATTTAGTCACAACTAATTTTAATTAACCTATAATTTCAAAACCCGTATACCTATGCAGAACTTTTGGAACAACAACTTTGCCTTCAGGAGTTTGATAATTTTCTAAAAGAGAAACCATTAACCGGCTTGTTGCAAGACCAGAACCGTTAAGCGTATGAACGAATTCCGGTTTCTTTGTTTCTTCTCTTCTAAATCTAATGTTGGCTCTTCTTGCCTGGAATGCTTCGAAGTTGCTGCAAGATGAAGCTTCGAGCCATTTATTTTCTGCCGGCGACCACGTTTCAATATCATAACATTTTGCAGCTGAAAAACTCAAATCGCCAGTACACAACATCAGTATTCTGTAAGGAATACCCAACGCCTTTAATATATCTTCGGCATCAATCACCATCGATTCCAGTTCGTCGTAAGAATTTTCCGGCTTACTGAATTTAACCATTTCAACTTTGTTGAACTGGTGAACGCGCAGAAATCCTTTCGATTCTTTTCCGTAAGAACCGGCTTCACGCCGGAAACATGGAGAATAGCCGACATACTTAATCGGTAAATCTTTTTCTGCTAAGATTTCATCACGGTGAATATTAGTAATCGGAACTTCTGCAGTTGGAATTGGATACAATCCATCTCTCTCAATAAAATACATATCCTCTTCCATTTTAGGAATTTGTCCTGTGCCCTTCATCGATTCACGATTAACCAGAACCGGCGGAAGAATTTCTTTATATCCATGATGTTGAAGATGATAATCGAGCATGAAATTAATTAATGCTCTCTCTAACGTTGCTCCCTTACCTGTATAAATCGGAAAGCCGGAGCCGGAAATTTTTGTACCCCGTTCAAAATCGAGTATTTGAAGTTTCTTGCCAAGTTCTATATGATCCAACACTTTGAAATCATTTTTGAAATTAAATCCTTCAGGCAGCCATTGGCGTACTTCTACATTATCCTCTGCACTTTTACCAACAGGTACTGATGAATGAGCAATGTTAGGAGTATTTCGCAGAATATCTTCAATTTCATTTTCAATATCGCGGAGTTGACCATCGAGAAGAACAATTTCATCACCAACTCTTTTCATCTCAGCAAATATTTCAGTAGTGTCTTTCCCTTCTTTTTTTAATTTAGGAATTTGAGAGGAAACCCGATTCTTCTTTGCTTTAAGGTCCTCTGTTTTAGCAATAAGTGTTCTTCGATTTTCATCAAGTTTCATAATATCATCAACTATAACAGCGGCGTTCTTGTTAAGTAAACCTTGTTTAACTAATTCCTGATTTTCGCGAATAAATTTTACGTCAAGCATTTCTTCCTCTTAATTTTATCTGCTCTAATCCGTTTTATCAGTTCAATCTGTGTGCAAAAAAATAGAACGCGGATTTCACGGATTAAACGGATTCACACGGACTTTATTTCACTACTATGTTATAAATTTTGTTCGGGACAAATATTTCTTTTACTATTTCTTTATCCTGAATGTACTTAATTACTCTTTCATCCGACTTCACAAATTTTGCAGTAGTTTCTTTATCTGAATTATTAGCCACTTCGATTGTTGCTCTTAATTTACCATTAATTTGTACAGCGATATTAACCCTATCTTCAATTAAAGCCGATTTATCTACATCGAACCAAACAGGTGTTTGATAAATCGATTGTTTATTACCTAATAATTGCCAGCATTCTTCGCCAAGATGCGGTGCAAGTGGTGCAATCATTACTGCAAATCTTTGTAAGCAATAGGTCTTTAAATCATTTCTGCATTCATCTAAAGACTTAAATTCATTTATTAGCTCCATTAGTGCTGCAACTGCAGTATTGAATCGGAAATGTTCAACCTCAACTTCAACTTTATCAAGGGTTTGATTGACTTTTCTATAAATTGTTTTTTCTGCTTCGCTTAATTCTTCCAGATTATATTTCACACTTGCCGGGTATTTCTTGCAATAATTTTGATGAGTATTAAACAATGTATAAGTCCGTTGAACAAACCTGTCAACCCCTACAATCCCTTTATCACTCCAGTCGCCGCCAAGTTCATAAGGACCCATAAACATCATATACATTCTGAATACATCGGAGCCGTATTCGTTAACAAACTGGTTTGGATCAACAACGTTCCCTTTGGACTTCGACATCTTAGCGCCAAGGTTAGTTATCGTCCCTTGATGAATTAGTTTCTGAAACGGTTCATCGCTGTTAACCAATCCTATGTCACGTAAAAACTTATGGATGAAGCGTGCATACAAAAGATGCATAACTGCGTGTTCAGCACCGCCTACATAAGTATCAACCGGGGTCCATGCTTTTCCGAGTTCAGGATCGAACATTCCCTTATCATATTTTGGATTTAAGTAACGTAAGTAATACCACGCTGAATCAACAAAAGTATCCATTGTATCAACATCGCGTTTAGCTTCTTTACCACATTTTGGACATTTAGTATTAACGAACTCCGGATTGCTTGCCAGCGGCGATCCGCCATCAGGCTTGAAGTTAACATTGTAAGGAAGTTCGACCGGAAGTTGATCCTCGGGAACAGGTACAAGTCCACATTCATTGCAATGTATTATCGGAATTGGTGTTCCCCAGTAACGCTGACGGGAAATTAACCAATCCCTTAGTCTATAATTAATCGTGTGTTTACCAATTCCTTTTTCTTCTAACCACTCAATTATTTTTTTCTTGGCATCTTCTACATAAAGACCGTTCAAGAAATCGCTGTTAATAGCAGGACCGTTCTCTGTAAATGCTTTACCTTCAAATCCATCCGGCGGTTGAACAGTTCTTAAAATTGGTAAGTTGAATTTTTCTGCAAATTCCCAATCGCGCTCATCCTGACCGGGAACAGCCATAATTGCACCGGTACCGTAAGTCATCAAAACATAATCTGCAATCCAGATCGGAATATTTTTATTCGTAACCGGATTAATTACATAAGCTCCAGTAAAAATTCCAGTTTTTTCTTTTACCGTAGATGTGCGGTCAATCTCTGTCATCGATTTAATTGAATCTTTGTACTCATCAACTTTTTGTTTGAACTCACTGGTTGTAAGTTTATCAATCAAAGGATGCTCAGGCGCGAGCACCATATATGTTGCCCCGAAGAGTGTATCAGGTCTAGTTGTAAATATTTTTATTTTGTCGTTAGTTCCGCTAACACTAAAATCAACTTCGGCACCAATACTTTTTCCAATCCAGTTTAATTGCATTGTTTTAGTTTTTTCCGGCCAATCGATTTTATTCAACCCATCTAAAAGTTCTTCTGCGTAATCAGTAATCTTAAAGAACCATTGCGTAAGGTTTTTCTGAACAACCGTTGTTCCGCAACGCTCGCATGAACCATCATTTAAAACCTGCTCGCGTGCTAAAACTGTTTGACAGGATGGACACCAGTTAACCGGTGCATTCTTTCTGTAAGCTAAACCTTTTTTATAAAGTTGTAAAAAGAGCCATTGATTCCATCGATAGTATTCTGGTACACATGTCATCAGTTCAGAATCCCAATCATACATGCCGCCCATATGTTTTACCATAACACGTATGTCTTCTATATTTTTAAGAGTGCTGTCCTTAGGATGAATTCCGGTTTTAATTGCATAATTTTCTGCCGGAAGTCCGAATGCATCATAACCAATCGGTTCAAAAACATTGTATCCTCTTAACTTCTTAAAACGCGCCCAAGAATCAGTCGGACCATAATTGTACCAATGTCCTATGTGCATCTTAGCAGCGGATGGATAAATAAACATTACAAGGCAGTAAATCTTTTTTTCGAGGTCTGTTAAGTCGGTCTTATAAACTTTCTTATCTTCCCAAAACGTCTGCCATTTAGTTTCAATTTCCTGGAACGGGTATTTCATAGTTTTCAATAAATTTGTAAAAAATGTTGTCAAAATTAGGCAAATTGCAAAGGGTTATCAAGGATTGATTTAACTGGATTTTTTGATAATTAAGACTAAGCATACTGCCTGATACAGAACCAATTTGTTTGTTAAATCCTTTTTATATTGAAGGGACTAAATTTCTAAGAAAGAAAAGGATACCATATGAACAAACCGGATTCCCATCTGTTTGTAATATTTGGCGCTTCGGGCGATTTAACTAAACGTAAACTTGTTCCGGCTATTTATTCGCTATATGTTCAAAATCTTCTACCGGATAATTTTACTCTCGTTGGAGTTTCAAGAAGTGAACTGAATGATTCTTCCTTCCGTGAAAAAATGGAAAACGCAATTAATCAATTCAGCCAAATAAATAATTTTTCCAGGATTGAACAATTTCTGCAAAAGGTTTTCTATATATCGATGGATAGTACTAAGCCAGAGGACTTCGATTTTCTAAAAAACAGATTGCAAAAGTTACGAACAGAGTTTAAAATAAATTCAAATACAATTTTTTATTTATCTACTCCACCGAATCTTTATTCTATTATACCCCATAATTTAGCTGCTCATAATTTGAATAATCAGAAGGATGGATGGGTAAGATTAATAATAGAAAAGCCATTTGGTAACGATTACGATTCCGCACAAAATTTAGAAAACGAATTGATTAAATCCTGGGATGACGAACAGATTTACAGGATCGACCATTATCTTGGAAAGGAGACTGTTCAGAATCTATTGGTAACAAGATTTTCTAATGGAATCTTTGAACCTCTATGGAATAGAAATTATATTCATCATGTTGAAGTAACATCTGCTGAAAGTATTGGTATTGAAGATCGGGGTGTTTATTATGAATCGACTGGTGCGTTAAGAGACATGATCCAGAATCATCTTCTTCAGATTGTGGGTTTGATAGCAATGGAACCTCCATCTTCTCTCGATCCATCAGCTATCCGGAATGAAATATTAAAAGTGTTTCAATCGCTCAGACCAATAAAAGAGGAAGATGTTCAAAAAGTTTCAATACGCGGACAGTATATTGCCTCCAGGATTAAAGGCGAACATGTTTCAGGATATCGGGAAGAAAAAAGTGTTGACTCCAATTCTACAGTTGAAACATACGCAGCTTTGAAATTTTATATCGATAACTGGCGATGGGGCGGAATCCCTTTTTATATTAGAACCGGGAAACGTTTACCTACGACTGTAAATGAAGTCGTGATTCATTTCAAAAAAACTCCTCATTTTTTATTTAGTAAGGATAGAGAAGTTAATTCTTGCAATCAGTTGGTATTGCGAATACAACCCGATGAAGGAATACTCCTAAAATTCGGTATGAAAATTCCGGGTGCCGGTTTCGAAGTTCAAACAGTGAATATGGATTTTCACTACTCAGATTTATCGGTAGATAGAATTCCATCGGCTTATGAACGGTTGCTTTATGATGCGATGAAGGGTGATACAACCTTGTTTGCCCGGATCGAAGAAGTAATGGCTGCCTGGAAATTTTTAATGCCGGTTATAAATGGATGGAAGAATAATAAAAAAATTCCTCTCTACGGATATTCAGCTGGTACATGGGGACCGGAATATGCTGATAAATTGATTGAAGGTGAAAATATGAGCTGGCGTTATCCATGTAAAAATCTTGCCGATGACGGAGTCTATTGTGAACTCTAAAATAATTATATCAGCAGATGTAGAAGAACTTGCGTCTCGCTTTGCCAGAATACTTAAAGATGATGTAAACAATTCAGCTAACTTTTTTAATCTGGTTCTTTCCGGCGGTTCAACGCCAAAAGCTGTTTTTGATTTTATAGCTGAGAATTATAAAAGCAAAATAGATTGGAATAAAATTCGTTTTTTCTGGGGTGACGAAAGATGTGTACCACCGAACAATAAAGAGAGCAATTACTTGATGACCTACGAACATCTTTTTAGCAAATTAGAAATACCAGAAAAAAATATTTTTAGAATTGAGGGGGAGAACAATCCCGAATTGGAAGCACAAAGATATTCTAACGTTATCTTAAAAAACGTTCCGAAAGTTAATAGTATTCCTTCGTTTGATTTGATAATGCTCGGTTTGGGTGAAGATGGACACACCGCATCTATTTTTCCGGACAATTTAGAATTGATCAATAAAGAAAATATTTGCGAAGTAACGGAGCATCCAACCTCACGGCAGAAGAGAATTACGTTGACCGGAAAGGTTATAAACAATTCAAGAAAAGTTATCTATTTGATTACAGGGAACAGCAAAAATAAAATTGTTGATACAATAATTAGTCGAAAGAGTGGATTTGATAAGCTTCCCGCTTCGTATATAAATCCAATTAATGGAGAATTAATATGGCTTTTGGATAAAGAATCCGGCAAGGGTTTATCACTTCCCCAAAAATGATTTGATTTTGATACAAAATAGATCAAGAATAGCTAACGAATTAGTCTTCTTGCTATTTAATTTCCCCTCCACTTTTCCTAATTTTGAACCAGAATAAAAACCATCTGAGGATTCCAATGAAAAAATTCCTTTCGTTTTTTCTAATAATTATTTCAGCAATTTCTATTTACCCGCAGAAGAGAGCTCTTACAGTAGAAGATTTATGGAAAATGAAAAGAATCGGCGCATATGACGTATCACCCGACGGAAAAACTATTGCATTTGCAGTAACCACTTTTGATATGGATGCCAACAAGGGTAACTCCGATATATGGTTAATCGATTTCAACGGGAAAAATTTACGCCCGTTAAAAAATTCAGATGCAAATGAAAGCTCGCCAAAATTTTTACCTGATGGTAAATCAATATCATACCAGATGAAAGGTCAAATCTGGACATGTGACTTAGAAGGTAAGAATGACGTTCAACTGACTAATATTTATTCAGGTGCATCCGGTGTATTCTGGGCAAAAGACGGCAAGAAAATTTTATTCGTTTCATCTGTTTATCCTGATTGCACAACACAGCAATGCAATGAAGAAAAAGATAAAGCTGATGCAGAAAGCAAAGTAAAAGCAAAAATTTTTACTGAGCTTATGTATAGAACCTTTAACGACTGGCGTGGTGATAAAAGAAGTCATTTGTTTATGTATGATTTTCAAACCAAAGAATATTACGACCTAATGTTAGGCAGTAAATCCGATTGCCCCCCTGTTGATCTCGGAAGCAGTCAGGATTACTCTTTCTCTCCCGATGCTAAAGAGATAGCATTTGTAATGAACCCGGATAAGGTTCTTGCAACAAGCACAAACAACGAAGTATATATCATCAATGTTACCGATATAAAAAAGGAAACAGTTACACCAATAAAGAAAATTTCCAGAAGTCCGGGGAATGATAATCAACCTGTTTATTCTCCTGATGGAAGATATATTGCATTCCGTTCAATGGCACGTGCCGGATTCGAAGCGGATAAATATACCTTGATGCTTTACCATAGAGCCAGCGGTGAGCTGAGAAATCTTACAGATAAACTTGATATTTCTGTTGGTCAGATAGTCTGGTCGCCCGATGGCAAATATATTTATTACGATGCTGCGAATCAGGTTTATAATTCAATTTACAGATTTGATATTGCAACAGGTGATAATCTGCTCTTCCTTAAAGAAGGAACGAACAATGATATGAATATAACCTCCGATGGTCAGTTAATCTACTTTAAGCGTCAACTTAATAACATGCCTTATGAAATCTTTTCATTAAAAACCAACGGCGGCGGTATTGAACAAATAACATTTCTAAATAAAGATTTATTAAGCCAGATTCAATTTGGCGAATTCGATACTTTCTGGAGCGAGGGTGCAGAAGGTGCCAAAGTTCAATCGATAATTATCAAACCTCCTTTCTTCGATCCGAACAAAAAATATCCATTAATGTTTTTGATTCACGGAGGTCCGCAAGGTCATTGGAACGATGAATTTCACTATAGATGGAATTCACAATTATTTGCATCAAAAGGATATGTTGTTGTAGCACCAAATCCAAGAGGTTCAACCGGATACGGGCAAAAATTCACAGATGAAATTTCAGGCGATTGGGGCGGAAAAGTTTATGTCGATTTAATGAACGCATACAATTACGCATTAAAGAATTACAAATTCATCGATTCGAAAAATACATTTGCTGCCGGTGCTTCATACGGCGGTTATATGATCAACTGGATTTTAGGAAGCACAGATAGATTCAACGCACTTGTATCTCATGCCGGTGTTTTCAATTTAGAAAGTATGTGGGGAACTACAGAGGAGCTCTGGTTCCCTGAATGGGAATTCCGGGGAACACCATGGGAAAATAGAGGAATGTATGAAAGATGGTCGCCTCATCGCAAAGCCGATAATTTCAAAACACCAACACTTGTAATCCACGGCGGTTTCGATTTCAGAGTTCCGGAAGGACAGGCAATGGAATTGTTTTCATCATTACAGAGAAAAGGTGTGCCGAGTAAATTTTTGTATTTCCCTGATGAATCTCACTTTGTAACCAAACCGCAGAATTCACGGCTCTGGTGGAATACAGTGTTTGATTGGTTTGATCAATACAAAAAAAATTAAGGGGGTAAAATGAATTACGAACTTGATGATCTTGATCTTAAATATGATTCGCCTTCCAAAGTTGAAAAAGGTAAACAGGAAGTTGAAGAACGTTTGTGGGATAAATTAGAAAGAGTTGGCAAGAAAATAAATTTTGCCAGAGATGTAAAAGCTCTTTACAAATACATGCGCGATAAATATGTTCCGTGGTATCGTAAATCAATTGTTATTGGTGCGTTAATTTATTTCATAAGTCCTATTGATGCTGTTCCGGATCTCGCTCCTCTTGTAGGTTATTTAGATGATCTTGGTGTTATTACGGCAGTATTAAAGTTTATGGGAAGCGAGTTAATCCCTTATTACGAGTGAAGAGTTCAGAACGCAGAGTGTAGAGTTTAATTCTAAACTCTGCTCTCTGCACTCTGAGTTCTAAGTTCAAAATGGTTATTTATGAAAAATGTATTTAAAGCCGCCCTTCCAATCATTCTTACATTCTTCGGATGTTCATCGGCAAATTATCCCCCGCTTGAAGTTGTTGACAAAGTTGATATCAACCGTTACATAGGTAAAGGGTACGAAATAGCACGGCTTCCTTTTAGTCAGCAGGAAGGATGTTCCTGTACAACTGCTGAATATGAAATAATTGATGCCACAACTCTGCGAGTAATGAATAAGTGTATTAAAGAAGGTGAACTTGGATGCTAAGGGGAAAGCGTTTGTAGTTGAAGGAAGTAACAATGCAAAGCTGAGAGTTCAGTTCTTCTGGCCTTTCCGTGGCGATTATTAGGTAATTGAAATTGATGAAGAAAATTATCAGTATGCAGTTGTTGGAACGCCAAGCAGAAAATATCTGTGGATACTTTCACGCACACCTAAAATGAACGAAGAGATTTACAATTCGCTTTTACAAAAACCTCAGCAAAAGGATTTGATATTAGTAAGCTTCTCAAAACCGAACAGAACTGTCCTCAATAACTAAAATTTTTATTGAGGACTATTCTTTTATTCACTAAGTTACACCCACTTCCAATTTCTGCAAACAATTATATTTAATAAAAATCTCCGGTTAATAAACCGGTGCAAAGGAGAAAGTTATGACAGAACTATCATCCTTATTACTCCCGATATTTGTATCGGCTGTAGTAGTTTTTATTGTCAGTTCAATAATTCACATGGTATTACCATGGCATAAAGGAGAGTATCCAAAATTACAAGATGAGGATAAAGTAATGGATTCTCTTCGCCCGATTAATATTCCTCCGGGTGAATATATGGTTCCCCGTGCATCAAGTACAAGCGATATGAAATCACCGGAGTACAAAGACAAACTGAATAAAGGTCCGGTGATGATATTAACCGTTCTGCCAAACGGCGAGCGCGGAATGGGTAGATATTTCATTTTATGGTTTGTGTATTCTCTTGTAGTCGGTTTATTCGCTGCATATATAGCCGGTCGTGCTCTACCGCCTGAGGCACATTATTTACAGGTATTCAGGTTTGTAGGTGCCTCGGCATTTATGGGTTATTCATTCGCTTACTGGCCGATGTATATCTGGTATCACCGTTCATTAAGAACTACCATAACATCAACGATAGACGGATTAATCTTTGCATTATTTACGGCTGGTGTTTTCGGCTGGCTCTGGCCAAGATAAAAAAATTTTTCAGCCGCCCGTTATTTTATTCTGTAATTAATAGAGGCGGCTGAAATTATTTTATCGATAATCCGTTAGATCATTTTTCGCCTTTCACTTTTTCCATAAGTTCAAAGAATGGTTTGAATAGATCTATTGGTACCGGGAAAATTGTAGTTGAATTTTTCTCTGCCGCAACTTCAGTTAACGTTTGTAAAAATCTCAATTGTAATGCAGACGGGGAAGAACTGATAATTTTCGCTGCATCAGCTAATCGCTGGGATGCCTGATATTCTCCTTCAGCATGAATTACTTTTGCTCTTCGTGCCCTTTCGGCTTCTGCCTGACGAGCAATTGCTCTTTGCATTTCGATCGGTAGATCAACATTTTTAACTTCCACAAGGGAAACTTTAATTCCCCATGGTGCAGTATGAGTATCAATAGTTTCCTGAAGACGCTTATTTATCTTTTCACGTTCAGATAAAAGTTCATCTAATTCCGATTGCCCGAGCATGCTTCTAAGCGTTGTTTGTGCAAGCTGAGAAGTTGCAAAGAGGAAATTCTCCACTTCAACTATTGCTTTTTCCGCTTCGATTACACGGAAATAAATAACAGCACTTACTTTAATTGAAACATTATCTCTTGTAATTACATCCTGCGAAGGGACTTCCATCGCAACAACACGCAAACTTACGCGAACAATTCTATCTACAATTGGAATAAGAAATATTAAGCCGGGTCCTTTTGTTGGTATTAAACGACCCAAACGGAATATTACTCCTCTTTCATACTCACGTAAAATTCTGATTGCGCTGGCAAGAATTATTATAACAAAAAAGATTACAATAAATAAAGTAGCAAAGCTTTCCGGTCTCATTTTACTTTCTCCTTATAAAATTTTTCCCCCTTCAAAAAAAATAATCATCTAAATTGAGTTTTTTTCTGAACAATAAGTTTCAGATTCTTTATTCCCGATACTTCAACTTTATCGCCTTTTTTTATTTCCGCTTCAGATTCGCTTTCCCAAATTTCACCATGAATCATAACCCATCCGCTCATATTATTACCGGAGTCCGATAAAGCTACACCTACCTCACCAAGTAAACCTTCTTTACCTGTGGATGGTTTTTTACGCTGGGCTGTTATTCCCTTACCTACTGCAAAGATAAAAAAGAATGCTGTCAGCACTGTTGCTGTTATTATTACACTTAAAGACAGATGAATGAATTCGTAAGAAATATTTGTATTAATAAGCATGAGAGAGCCAATTAGAAATGATATTATTCCACCGGCTGTAAGTAAACCATGGCTAACAACTTTTATCTCTGCAATAAAAAGTACTACTGCAAATATTATTAGACCAAGACCCGCATAATTAATTGGTAAGGTATGAAGAGAATAGAATGCAAGAACAAGAGAAATTACTCCAACAATACCCGGTAATATTGACCCGGGATTACTTAATTCAAAAATCAAACCGTAAATACCAATCATCATAAGTATATAAGCAATATTAGGATCGCTGATAATATCGAGTATTTTCTGAACCGGGTTCATCTCTACAAAATTTAGTTCGGCATTTTTAGAATTTATTATTTTATAACCATCAGCGGTTTCAACTTTCCGTCCATCAAGTTTAGTAAGAAGACTATCCAGATTCTTTGCAACAAAATCAGCAATGTTCTCTTTTACTGCCTCGGTTTCCGATAATGATAAACTCTGCCTGACAGCTTTTTCCGCCCATTCAATATTTCTATGCCGTTTTTCTGCAATGCTTCTTATAAATGCCGCAGCATCATTTGTTGCTTTCTCCATCATAATATCGAGACTGTCTTTTTTATTTGATTGTCCTCCTTCATTCATCATAACAGGATGAGCGGCGCCGATGTTAGTACCTGGCGCCATTACAGCAACATTAGCAGCAATTGTTATAAAAACGCCGGCAGAAGCTGCTTGCGCACCCGAAGGATAAACATAAACCACAATCGGAATTCTGGATGATAGGAAATCGCTTACTATAATTCGTGTGGACTTTAGAAGTCCCCCGGGTGTATTTAATTGAATTATTAAACATTCTGCATTTTCTTTATTAGCAGATTCAATTGCATCGTGGATAAAATCCGTAACAACGGGATTAATTGCACCATCTATTTTAATTATATCTATTCGGTGTTTAGAAAGCTGGGAGGAAAATAGTAAGGAAAAAAATAAAATTGTAATTACTGATTTCATACTCATACTCACTGTTTCATTAATTAATACAAATCCGGTTTATCAAATCACAAAATCAAAATAAAAATATCATCTGGTAGAAAATCTAATTAATTCCTATTCAACAAGCAATTCGAAGAGAATTACGGAAGTAATTTCAGAATATTGAAAGAAATTAAAACTTCACTTTATATTCTTTTACATACAGAATTATTTACTAATAATTGCAGCCCATCCGCCGCCGGACGCAAGATGAATATTCATTTTTGTTTTATTGCTAATAGTATCGGTTAACATTTTAAAATCATTCGCATTACGGTCAGCATTTAATCCATCTTGCCAGATTTTTATTTTATAATCACCGTCCGGAAGAAATGAAAAATCAATGG
>JAGVBL010000232.1 GCA_020059785.1 Ignavibacteriales bacterium
GACCAAATGGCGGGTGACCGAGATCGTGAGCAAGACAAATTGATTCAACCAGATCGGGGTCGATATAGTAATCTTCGGAAAGGAAATCTTTTTGTGAATGAAGAAGATAATTACATATTGATCTTCCGATTTGTGCAACTTCAATTGAGTGTGTAAGCCGCGTTCTGTAAAAGTCGTATTCACCGGGTAAAAAAACCTGTGTTTTACCCTGAAGCCGCCTGAATTCCGAAGAGTGAATAATTCTATCCCGGTCAATCTGAAATGGAGAACGGTAATCGTTTTCTCTCCGGCTTTCTTTAATTCTCTCTAAATCCCACTCTGTATAAAATTTGTTTTTCATTTTTATCATTCACATTTTTGTAAAAGACAACATTAATTTAATAAATAATCGATCGAAAAATTATTTGTCGCACAATCATTCACATAATCATTCTTTTAATATAGAATCGGCTAAGGGACGGCTCCTTTTTACAATCGTTCTGAACTTTATTATTTCTATTGCACAAATAATCGGCGGAATTATTTCCGGGAGTCTGGCGCTTATTTCAGATGCGCTTCATAATTTCAGTGACGCAATTTCAATTGTTGTAAGCTACATTGCAATTAAATTAAGGTCGCGTCAAAATTCATACAAACACACATTCGGACTAAAGCGCGCAGAAATTTTAGCCGCGCTTCTTAACTCCGCCACAATGATTGTAATTTGCCTCTATCTTTTTTACGAAGCAGCAATCCGCTTTTTCGAACCGGGGGAGATTAAACCGGGAATTATGAGTATTGTTGCATCAATCGGATTGCTTGCAAACCTAATTGCAGTGCTTCTGCTAAGGAAGGACTCTAAAGAAAGTATAAACATACGCTCTGCTTATCTTCATTTGCTGGGGGATACGGTATCATCCGTTGCGGTAATTGTTGGGGGAATTGCAATTGCTATCTGGAAAATCAACTGGATCGATCCGCTTCTTACAATTCTAATAGGCGTTTACATTATAAAAGAAAGCTATGTAATTCTTCAGGAAGCAGTTCATGTTTTAATGGAAGGCGCACCGATGAATATTTCGATTGATGAGATAAGTGAAAAAGTTGAAACATTCGAAGAAGTTAACGACATTCACCATATTCATCTCTGGATGGTCGGTGATGGAGATATACATCTTGAAGCCCATATAAATGTTAATGATATGAAAATAAGCGAGAGCGACCGTTTAAGGCATAAGATCGAATCCCTTCTTCATGATCAGTTCGGAATTGAACACGCGACATTACAATTTGAATGTAATCAATGCCCCGATGTTGGTGTAATTAAACAACACTAAGCTAAAGACATTCCGGTTTATGGTATTATGGCGGCAATGCATCCCAATTACCATCAACCCACAGATCATGTTGATAAGATTGACTTTAATAAAATGACCCAGATAATTAAAATGGGTTATCTCGCTGTTTGGGAGTTTGCAAACGGAGAAAAGAATATTAGAACGGGAAAATAATTTCATTTAGCGGGGAGCGTTATAAGCGCCCCAATTTTTATTTATTAATTAACCTCATTCTGTATCCTACACCGGAATCAGTAGTAATATACTTTGGGTGAGCAGGGTCGTCTTCAATTTTTTTTCTGATCTGACCAATAAAAACTCTTAAGTATTGTGAATCCTCTGAATGAATCGGTCCCCAAATTTCTTTTAAAAGATAATTATGAGTAAGAACCTTATCTAAATTTTTAAAGAACAGAAATAGTAACATATACTCGGTGTTTGTTACTTTTAACTCTTCTTCGTTTTTATAAATAAGTCTTTTCGAAAAATCAATTTTAAGATCTCCGTTAACAACAACGGACTGACTATCGGGCTGCTGTGTTCTTCTAATGTTTGCTCTTATTCTTGCTATAAGCTCTGCTGTATTGAATGGCTTAGTAACGTAATCATCGGCTCCAAGGTCAAGAGCTTTTACAATATCATCTTCCGAATTTCTGACGGAGAGAATTATTACAGGAATATTCGACCAGGTGCGGATTTCTTTTAGAACCGTTAATCCGTCTTCGTCGGGCAGTCCAAGGTCCAGTATTACAAGCTGCGGATGATTATTTGCAATGGCAATAATTCCATCTTTGCCTTTTGATATATCTATTACTTTGAAACCTTCGGCTCCAAGAGTAATCGACAATATTTTTCTTATTTGCGATTCGTCATCAATTACAACGATTGTATTTTGTGATGCCATATCAATTATAAATTTATTGGAAGTAAAATAATAAATTCTGCACCCCCGCCCCGCCGGTTCTGTGCTTTAATTGTTCCGCCATGGGCTTCTATAAATCCTTTTGCAATAGAAAGCCCCAGCCCGGTTCCGCCGGCTTTTGTGCCGGGGATTCTGTAAAATTTTGTAAAGAGGTTTTTAATTTCGTTTTCAGGAAAACCCTTTCCATCGTCGGATATTGTTATAACAATTGAGTCCGATCTTCTTTTTGCACTTACATCAATTCTGCAATCATCCGGCGTATACTCTATAGAGTTGTGAAGTATGTTTATTAATGCCTGTTCAAGAAGCGGATAATCAAAATTATATAATCCGGCATCATCTTCAACGCTGCAGTTAATTTTGCGGTGAGAAGAATCGGATTCTACTCTGCTTATAGAAGAGTAAAGCAGATCTGCAATTGAATGCCACTCTTTTTTTAGTTTAAGATTGCCCCTCTCAAGCCGCGTGATATCCAATAAGTTTTCAACTAATCTTTTTAACCGCTCTGTTGCAATACCGGCTTCGTCTATTAGTTGTAAAATTATATTTCTGTTGCCGTTAATCCTTTCGTCCTTTAAAGAACTGATTGCGCCTATTATTGTTGTAATAGGAGTTTTTAATTCGTGGGAAATAGAATCAAATAGAGTTTTATATAGTTTTTCGGACTCGGCTATAACAAGATTGTTCTTAGCAAGCTCCGTTAAATATTCTCTTTCAATAGCTGTGCTTATCAGAGCGATGAAAGCATCGAGTAAAGACTCGGCTTCGGTATCCAGCGTAGCGTTTTCCGGAAAAATCAATCCGGCAATTCCATATTTCCGGTTCTTTGTAATTAGCGGAACATAAGTAACCGGCGAGATTGAAGAAACATTGTGTGTAAACCTTCCGACTTTCTGTGAACTTAAAAAAGAGATCTGCGCAACGTTTCTCTCTGCGTCATCAATTTTGAATGTACTTGCCGGATGAACCGATGATTTAAGATTTTTATCGGTTTCCTGATAGAGAAAAACTACTTCTGAATGAAATGTTTCTTTAAGATGATTAACCGAGCATTGAGTCACTTCATCGAGCGAGCGAGAAGATGAAAGGTCTCGGGTTAAATTGTAAAGCGCTGCGGTTCTTCTTTCCTTCTGATTTATTAAAACCTGTTGAGTTCTGATTCGCGATATTAATAAACCCGAGACGGATGCGATAACAAAATACATTAAGAACATCATGGCATCTTCAACTTTGCCAATCCGGAAAGTGTAATAAGGCGGAATGAAGAAGAAGTTCCAGACGAGCGCACTCATTACTGCGGCAAGAAAAATTGGTCCCGGCTTAAAATTCAATAATGGCAAAAGAGATATTATAAACAGGAATACAAGAGAAACCGATTGATAACCAATGTGAAGGTGAATTAAATAAATCAAAAGTCCGGATACCGAAATGATTAGTGCGGCAAGGAAATATTTTGTTATTGCCGCGTTCCAGATCTTTCTTATATATGATTTAAAATGCTTTGTTGCGGTTTCAATATTTAATTCGCCCGATTCATATTTTTTGTTAAGCGTTTCCATATCGTGCTCTCCTTCTGCAATAATTAAATCAACAAAATTATCAGCCCGTTACAGATCAAAACTAATCAACAGTTTATTAAAGTGCTGTAAATTTATTTATCCTGAGCGAAAAATATTTATAAACTTTCATTAAGTATGTAAGCAAAACGTAAAATTAATTTCTCCAGTATAAAGATTTTATAAAGAATTAAGAGATTATTTGCTATTCATTTATCAAAATCCATTTTAGAGTCCGTAGTTTTTATTAAAAATGTAATTACTCAATTAATATGAAAAAAAAGATTACTCCCGTTCAGACTCTGTTGATGGGATACATAGTTCTAACAATAGCAGGAGCAGTTCTCTTAACCTTTCCGGTTTCCTCTTCGCAGAACACAAGTACTTCTTTTGTAGATGCACTATTTACCGCTGCATCTGCAATTAGCACGACGGGGCTTGCTGTTTTAGATACGGGCAAATACTATTCGACATTTGGACAACTTGTAATTCTATTGCTAATACAGATTGGCGGTTTAGGATATATGATCTTTGTAGCATTTATTGCAATAGCAGCCGGATATAGATTTTCCCTTAATGGTAAACAGATATTTAATGAATCGATTGCTCGTCCGGGAAGTTTGGAAATTAAAAAATTTGTTAAAGCCGTTGTGCTGTTCACTTTAACATTCGAATTTATTGGCGCAGTTGTTTTAACAGTTGTATTTCTTGATAGGGGAACTCTAATTGATTCAGCCTACTCGGGAATTTTTCATTCAATCTCAGCTTTTTGTACTGCCGGCTTTTCATTGTATTCGGATAGCTTTATGTCTTATTCTCAAAATCTTTTAGCACACGGAATAGTTGCACTTATTACAATAGCCGGCGGAATAGGATTTTTTGTTTTGTACGATCTGTACAAGTTCGTTATAAACCGCGCAAAGGGAATCAAACCAATAAGATTATCCAATCATAGCAAATTGGTTCTGTCGGTCACCTTCGCGTTGATGTTTTTTGGAACGGTTATTCTATTCTTTTCCGAATCAAGCAACAGTGTAAACTTTTCAATATTGCATAGAATATTAAACGCATCATTTCAGACCATATCCGCATCTTCAACAACGGGCTTTAATTCTATAGATATAGGTAGTATGCGGGCTTTCAGTTTATTCATAATTATTATTTTGATGTTTATTGGTGCATCGCCGGGCGGTACAGGCGGCGGAATAAAAACATCAACATTCGGCATTGTCGTTCTGTTCTTGAAAAAAGTAATTACTAATAGGGATGAAGTTAGTGTATTCAAACATACCATTGGAGAAACAACTGTAAACAGGGCGCTTGCAATTACATTTATTTCGTTTTTATATTTGATCACTATAGTTGCTTTACTTTTACTTACTCAAGGATTTTCACTTTTGCAAATAGCTTTTGAAACCGCTTCTGCTTTAGGTACGGTTGGACTTTCGATGGGAATAACAGCATCGCTAACAACATCCGGTAAATTGCTAATAATATTAACAATGATTGTGGGACGCGTTGGACCTCTTGCGATAGGATATTCGTTAGTAGGCAAAATTAAAACAGTTAAGTACGCATTTCCGCAAGGAAATGTTATGACGGGTTAGGAGGAAGAAATGAAACAATTTGTTGTAATCGGTCTTGGAACATTCGGATTTAATGTTGCTGTTGAACTTGCGAAACAGGGTCATCAGGTTTTGGCAATAGATTCGGATAAGAATATTGTTGAAGAGATTAAGAATTATGTTACCGAAGCGGTTGCTGCTAACGCAATGGATCAGAATGCGATAAAGGAGTTTGTAGATAAGAACTTTGATACCGCTATTCTCGGTCTCGGCGAAAACTACATGGAAGCAACGGTACTTGCAATTGTTCAACTTAAGGCAATAGGTGTTAAGAATATAATTGTGAAATCAATGAATGAGTTAAGAGGTGAAGTTTACATCTCTGTTGGTGCTACAGAAATTATTTTTCCGGAAAAAGAATCTGCATTGCGGCTTGCAAGAAGACTTTCCATCCCTTCACTTATCGATCAAATACCGCTGGCACCAGAATACAGCATTGTTGAAATTGCTCTTCCGGATGGCTTTGTAGGAAAAACAATTAAAGAACTTAACCTTAGACAAAAATATAATGTAACTATCATTGCAATTAAAAATATTCTTCAGGACGAAATGATTATTGTACCGGAATCGTCTTATAAATTTTCACCGGATACAGCGTTAATTCTTTTAGGAAAACACAAGGATATTGATAAATTGAAAAGATTTGTATAGAACAGGATGTTATAATTCCAATCAGCAATCCATAACGGTTTTTATATTGAGAGGGACAACTTATCACCAGTTTTCTAAAATTACTGCTCAAAAACCCCAATAATCGCCACTAAATAAACCTTTTAGAGAAAAATGGTTCCAGCGGAACTATTCCGGCCCAATATGCGTTACAACATTAAACGTTATAACACAAATAAAAATTAGTAGTATAATCATTCATAAAAAAA
>JAGVBL010000402.1 GCA_020059785.1 Ignavibacteriales bacterium
AAAAAAATGAATTTGTCTAATGTCGAATTATTGGGGCAGCTAAACAGACTGGAACTTAATGAAGTAATTAAACAATCATCATTTGTAATCTTACCTTCAGAATGCTTCGAAAATAATCCGATGAGCATTGTTGAGTCCTTTGCAATGGGAAAACCGGTTATTGGATCAAATCACAGTGGAATTGTGGAACTGATTAATAATGGAAAGAATGGATTTCAATTCGAGAAAGGTAATCAGTATGAATTAACTGAACTTATAATTAAGTGTTCAAAAATGGATATTGAAGAATATCAAAAACTTTCAAAAAACGCTTATAGATTTGCAAAAGAAAACTTTACTCCAGAAACGTATTATAAAAAACTTATAAAAGTCTACGAAGACGCATTGGTAAAAAAGTAAAACAAATATGAATGAAGTAAAAAAAATAAAACAGAATTCGGTTTATTCGCTTCTTTCTATCTCTTCAAGGTTGATTGCAAATGTTTTTATATTTTTACTAATTCCAAGGTTTTATGAACCAGAAGCATTTGGGCAGTTCACATTTGCACACACTTTGTCAAATACTCTAATAATCTTAGCTGATTTTGGTTTTGATATTTTGTTAACAATCGAACTTGCTCGAAATAGGGATGATGCTTCAAGAATCTTTCGGCAGTTTTTTACTTTGAAGGGGATATTCTCTTTTTCTTCAATAATTGTTATGTGGGCTTTCGCATTCACATTTGATATTACAGCCTCTTCAAAAAATTTAATTATGATTTTCAGCTTCTTTTTATTCTTTACAACGCTTACAAATTTCTTTTACGCTCTCTTCAAAGGATTTGAAAAATTTGAGTATGAAACCAATGTTTCACTTATAATGAATATCAGTCTATTAATCATAACAATAGTATTTATTTTTCTCAAAGTTAGTATAATATTGATAGCTGTTGGATTTGTTGTCTCAAGAATAATTGGTTTTACATCCGGACTTGTCTATTCGAAAAAAGTAATTCCGGGAATAAGATATCAACCTTTGCTAGAAGGATTTTCAAATTTAAAAGGGGATATGCTTGTATTTGGTTTTCACCTTTTTTTCAGCTATCTATTTTTTCAGCTCGATACCATTCTTTTAACATTATGGAAAGGAGAATATTATGTGGGAATTTATCAATCAGCTTTTAAGCTAATTATGCTTCCTTTGGTAATTCCGGAAATACTAATAAATGTTTTGCTGCCTGTTCTTTCGCGAATGTTTAAAGAGAATCCTATTAAATGGGAAAGAACAGGTTTTTATATGAATAAAATTTTGTTAATGATTGTTATACCGATTTCAATAATACTATTTATATATGCAAAGGAAATCTTAAACCTTATCTATGGCGTTAAATATGTGGAGGCAGTACCTGTCCTTCAAATATTTGCTGTAATAATTTTTGTTCGTTTTTCACTTGAACCTTTTGCGTTAATGCTTACAACATCAAATCGACAGTGGTTCAGACTTTATACTGTAATTGCGGAACAATCTTAAACTTTTTCTTGAACTGGTACTTCATTCATAAATATAGTGTTATGGGGGCTGCTTTTGTATCGTTAATTACAAATTCCTTTGTAGCCTGTTTGTACTTTGCTGCCGAAATCGTCTTTTTTAAAAAATGGATCATTAACTTTAAAACTCTTTTACTGATTTCAATTTCTGGTCTGCTGATGGTATTTTTTATTTTTCTTGTTAAAGTAAATATTATGATCGGTATACCGATAATTGTAGTATTCTATTTCTTATTTGGATATTACTTTCACTTTTCGATTGAGGAAAAAAGAATATTGTTAAGTGATTTTACTTTTTCGGAATTATTTAAGAAAAAATTTTAAAAGGTTTATTTGTGTCGTTGATTGCTATAGTATGCTTTATAATTTTTAGCCTATTGATTGTAACAATGTTCAGGAAAGGGACTGACATCTTTTCACCTGCTAGAATATTCATGATCGTTTGGACTTTGGCAATCGGTCTAGCTGAATTGAAGTTGAGTGGACATCAGATTGAATGGAATTTGTACAGTTGGTTTGCTTTATTGATAAGCCTTCTATCAGTATTGCTTGGAATGTTTATAATCTTCGTTCTTAATCTCTATAAACCGTTGAATTCTACTATTAGCATTCGTTATTTAATAACTAGATACAACATTGACGGAGACATATTATTTAAAATAATTCTCCTGATTTTTGTATGTTATTTTCTTTCATATCTTATTATTTATTCAATCGTCGGATTCATTCCTTTATTCACGCCGCAACCTAATCTGACCAGAACTAAATGGAGTGTTTTTGGATTCGGATTGATAATTCACCTTGCGCCAACGGTTATATACTTTGTTATTCTTTATTATTTAACAGTTCATAAAATGATCGGGAAGAAATTTATAGTAGGTTTAATACTTTTCACAACATTACTCACTTTCTTTTTACTTGTTCAACGGTTCTCCCTGGTAATTTCAATAGTTCTAACAATGATTTTTCTCTATTATGGTACTTATAAGTTCCGCCCAAGAAATGTATTGATTATTGTTCTCTTTCTGATTGTATTGATGTATGGTATCTCAACAATTAGAGTAAGTGCACTGTTTATTGAATATCTTTATTATTCTGCGCGAATGAAATTTGGCCCACAATACGCTTTTTTGACCGAGCCTTACATGTACCTTGTAATGAATCTTGAAAATTTTGCTAATTCAGTCTATCACCTTAATGATTTTACATATGGATATTTTACATTTGATTTTGTATTAGCTTTATCAGGATTGAAACATTGGATTGCAGAATATACATACATAGAACAATTTCCATATATATTGAACTCAGATTATAACACTTACAGTATGTTTTTTACATATTATAGAGATTTCGGGTTGTTCGGTTTATTTTTCATTCCTTTCATTCTGGGACTTGTTGTTTCGATATTATATTATAAAATGAGACGTAAACCTGATATCAACTCTATTTCCTTTTATGGTATGTTTCTTTTTGTTTTAATCTTTTCTTTTTTTATTCCGATGCTGAGTTGGCTTCATTTTATTCTAAATCTTACCGTTATATACTTTTGTACAAAATTAGTTGTTATTAATAGTCAGTATCATATATCAGACATTTCTAATTTTCAATTTGATATTGCTGATGGGGGAAAAAGTTGAGAGTCCTACATTTAAATAGCTATGATTATAGAGGTGGATCTGAAACTGTTTTTAATTTATCTCGATTTAATCCTTACGTTGAAAAAAATCTTTCCGGATTTGTTAATGTTGATAATAATAATAACATTCTTTCAGATGTTAAATTAAAAACATGGGAATCTGATTCAAAATTATTTGGTTCAATTAACTATATATTTTCACTGCGAAATTTCCTAACTCTCAAAGAATTCCTTTGGAGTAATGAAATAGATGTAGTTCATGTGCATAATGTCTTTTCATCACTATCCCCTTCGATATTTGTTGCTTTAAAATCTTTAAAGGATGTTAAAAAGTTTAAGGTAATTCAAACCGTGCATGATTATCACATGATATGTCCTAATGCCAACCTTTTTAATTACAACGAGAACAGATTATGTGAAAATTGTATAGGCAAAAAATTAAAACTTGATATTATATTCGAAAACTGTGATAGAAGAGGGTGGGTATATTCTTTTATAAAAGGCTTGAGAAACATTGTATCTAATAATGTAATTAGATATGAAGAAGTAATTGATAAATTTATTACACCAAGTGAATTTTTAAAAACAAAGTTGGTTCAAGATGGAATAGAAAGAAAAAAGATTCAAGTTATCAGAAATCCGGTAGTTATTAATAGATCCGGAATAATAAATAATAAAAAAAATGTTATTTGCTACTTTGGAAGGTTTTCTCAAGAAAAAAATGTTGGTTTTTTGATTGATGCATTTATTAAATGGCAAGAACAGAAGAATAATGATTTTCTTCTTATTTTGATTGGTGAAGGAGAAGAAGAAGACAGTCTAAAGAAAAAAGCATTTAGTAGTCCTTTTCGGGATAGAATTGTATTCAAACCATTTGTACCTCAGGATATATTGAAGCAAGAAATAAGTGTAATAAAATATTTTACAATGTCTTCTAAATGGTATGAAAATGCCCCAATGGTGATCATTGAAGCTGTTGCCAACGGCATGATTCCTATTGTTCCAAACCTTGGGGGAATGAAAGAAAGTATAAATGATGTTGTCAAAGTTGGAAAAACTTACCAACCCGATAATATTGATTCATGGATCAAAACATTAAATGAATTGGAAAAAAACTATCATAATGAAATTTTGAAATTAAAAGACTCATTCAAATTTATAAGTCAGTTTAATCTTGAAAATTATCTTATTCAGTTAAATAAAATATACCGAAATATTATTGCAGTGTAAATTTACTGTAATTCAAATGATTATATATTTCGAATTATAATAACAACAATTATGAAAATACTTTTGGTAATAACAAAATCTGAAATTGGCGGTGCCCAAGTTTTCGTTCTAAATTTGGCTAACTCACTAAAAAATCTAGGTAACGATGTTGAGGTTGTAGCCGGGGATGGGAACTATTTATTTGAAGAGCTTGAAAAGAAAGGTATTAAATATCATTATCTCAATTCCTTGAAAAGAAATTTTAACATTCCTAAAGCACTCTACTTTATTTACGATTTATACCGATTGTTGAAAAAAAATAGTTATGACATCGTCCACCTTAATAGTACCAATACATTAATCGGGTCGATCTCGATTAAACTTCTTGCCAATAGACCCAGGACGGTTTTTACATTTCACGGACTTTCTATTCTGGACAAGAATTATCACGTCAACTCATTATTGAAACAGATAACCAAGCTGTACTATAAAACTTTATTAAAACTTATAGATGGATCCGTTTTTGTAAGTCAATATAATTATGATGAGATGAAAGAGGAAGGTATTATTAAAAACGCAAAAGTAATTATCAATGGACTAGATTATGATGATATGAAATTCTATAAAAGTTCTGACGCCAGAAATTATTTTTCTGATAGAACCGGATTTAACTTAAATGAAAGCTATCTGATCGGTTCTACAGGGCGTCTGTCCTATCAAAAAAATTATGAATTCCTTGTTGATAATTTCAAATTGATAAAAGAAAAAATCTCAAATGCTAAAATAATAATCATTGGTGATGGCCCTGATAGAGAAAAACTAAATGAACTAATTACTAAAAAAAATATTGCCGGGGATTTTATCTTGGTGGGAGCCATTAAAGATTCTTATCGATATATAAAAGCATTTGATCTGTTTGTGCTTCCATCCAGATACGAAGGGCTTTCAATTAGTTTAATAGAAGCTATTTTTGCCGAAATTCCAATTCTTGCTACTGATGTCGGTGGAAATTTTGAGATTGTTGGTGCCGGCTCAGATCAATTATTCAGCCTGAATGATAGTGAAGACTTTCTTTATAAAATGATGAAAATCAGAAATGATAGCGGATTCTATATAAAATCCAATTGTAAAACTAGAGAGCAACTATCTTTGAACAAAATGACAGAAAGTTATTACAACTTCTATAAAACACTTATTGAATCGTGACAGAAATATTTTAAGTAAGCACCTGTCAAATTGAGGTAATACATCCAAAAAATAACAAAAAATATTTTTTCGCTTTCGGTAGGACAGGGTTTATCGCTTGCTCTCAATTTTTTTTCGTTTGTCCTTGCGGCAAGATTTCTGTCGGTTCACGACTTCGGTACTTTCGGTTACCTTGTTGCAATTGTAGGTATACTTTCCAAGGTAATCGATTTTGGTTTGGGTCCGATTGTCTTCCGTGAATCATCAAAAGAAAACGAAGGTGATAAACTTTTAAATAGCGCCATCTCAATCCGGCTTGTAATCTTTTTTAGTTTAGTAGTAATCTATAACCTGGTTGTAAGTTTTCTAAGTTTTTCTCTAAAAGAAATTATTCTCTCCAACATTCTTTTTGTTAGCATAATACTTTCTACTAGGATGGCAAATTTTAGAGAACTTCTTGCAACTCCTTTCAAAGTTAATCTTAAAATGCATTACCCGATGACTCTAACAATTCTGGATAGTCTCCTGTTTCTTATTCTTGTTGCAATTATGCCCTTGGTAAAAGGAGGTTTATACTACTTCGTTATATCATATGTGTTTTCAACTTTACCCGGATTTATAATTCAATTTATTTTCCTCGAAAAAAAATTCAGCTTCAAGCCGAAGATTATATTTTATAAAGCAGTTTGGCTTATTAAAGAGGCATACCCGTTAGCTGGATTTGTTTTATTAGCTATTGTTTATCAGCAATTTGATGTTGTTCTGTTAACATCCTATAAGGATGAATATTCTGCTGGAATTTATTCTGTTGCCACTCGTTTAACTATGCCGTTAAATATTATTCCAGGAGTAGTCGTAACTACTGTATTTCCTTACCTTGTAAAAAATTTGCACGATAGAATAAAAACCGATTCAATCAACTCACTTGTATTCAAATTCCTTTTTCTTATTTCCTTTTTAATGGCAATTATTTTCTCTTTCAGATCCGAGACTATCGTTACACTATTATTCGGTACAAAATTCCGTTCGGCAAGTTTGCCATCTGCTATGATCTTCTGGTCCCTTGTATTTATGTTCTTCAATTACTTTACTCTCGATCTTCTTACTGCACATAGCAGACAAATTATAAATTTAGTTTACTCATTACTTCTGGTTGTTTCTAACACACTATTAAATGTTTTACTTATTCCGGAATATTCTTACGCAGGAGTTGGATTTTCAAAAGTAATTGCCGGATTCCTGGGATTTTTATTTCTCTTCTGGGCATTAAATAGAAATGGATTTGCATTATCGTTCATCAATCTAAAGTTCTTTACTTGGACTATATTTATTGCAGCCGCAATTTTTTTGTTATCGATGCTTCCGCTAATAATTTATCTGCTGGCATCATTTATTCTAATCCTGTTTTCATTGAAATTTTTTAACTACTTTGAAAATGAAGAGTTGGATTTGATCTTTCGATTAATTAACAGGGAACAATGGAGCAGGTACTTCCAAAAATAGATGTATCAATTGTAATTGTTAATTATAACTCATTTCATTTGTTGGATGAGTGCCTTAACTCTATTTATAAATTTTGCAAAGGCACGGTTAATGAAATTATTGTTGTTGATAATGCTTCTGATGAAGGTAAAATAGAAACAGTAACGGATAAATATCCTGATGTAACCGTTATTAAAAATGAAATTAACATCGGTTTTGCCGCTGCAAATAATAAAGCTTTATTAATAGTAAAGGGAAAGTATACTCTAATACTGAACAATGACACACGCTTTAACGAGGACTCTGTTAAACTGGTTTTTGATTTTTCCGAAGCATCTTCACAAAAATTATTTGCCGGTATTCAACTTCTTAATTCCGATGGCTCGAAACAGGAAAGTGTTGTAATGTTTCCGTCGGTATGGAACGGTTTTACTGAAAATTTTTTTCTTTACAAGCTATTTCCGAAATCAGAGATTTTTAACAAGTATTACCAGAATAATTATAATTACTCTAAGCCGGTTGATGCCGATGTAATTAAAGGCGCATTTATGTTTTGTCCAACCAATGAATTGAAAAAATTAGAAGGGTTCGACGAAAGATTTTTCTTTTATTCTGAAGAAACCGATCTATGTAAACGGTTTAAAGAAAACGGCGGTAGAATAATATTCTATCCTTTAACTTCAATTATACATTATGGCGGTACTGCTGCAGATTCTAATTTGTGGTTCAAATTCAAAAATCAGACTATCGGCAAAATTCAGTATTACCAGAAACATTTTGATGGAATTGAATATTTAACAGCAATCGTAATTCATTGGATCGGTTTGTTTTTAAGGGGAATCCTTTTTTCTTTTGGCGGGATAATTATGTTAAATAAAAATTTATTGCTAAAAGGATATTACTTTACAAAACAAATGTTCGTATATCCTCCTAACAGGTTTAAGTGAAATGAAAATTTTACAACTGCTTCCCAAGATTCCATATCCTCCTTACGATGGACACAAAAAAAGCATGTGGGGGTTAATAAAGCGTCTTTCTGAACGCGGGCACGTAATTGATTTAATTGCATACGGGCAAAACCAGGATTACAAAAATCATCTGGGCGAAATTAATAAGTATGCAAATCTGCATGTAGTGGAATGTGTAACGGGTAACAGTATAATCGGCGCTATTAAAAATCTGGTCAGCGATGTACCATACAACATTAGCAAATATAAAACAAAGGAATACGAAGAATTTTTAACCAAACATTTATCGCTCAATAAATATGATGTTATTCACGTTACAAATGCTCATATGGGCTGGACGATTGATGTGATAAGAAAACTATGTAAAACACCGGTTATATTACGCGAGGAAAATTTTGAGCTTGCTATTATGGAACGATACTATAAGAATCAATCCAATCTGGTTTTAAAGTTATATGCATATTTACAATACAAGAAATTTCTTTCTTACGAACCCGTGTTATGCGGAAAATTTAATACCTGTGTTATGATGAGCGATGAAGATGAAAATAGATTGCTTGAACTGAATCCATTGGCAAAAACAAAAGTGATTCCGCTTGGAATTGATAAAGAATTGCTGGAGATAGAAAGAGAGGCAACAGAAAAATTTTCTCTTGTTCATGTCGGTTCGTTGGAATGGTATCCCAACTATGACGGATTGAAGTGGTTTATTAATAACGTTTTTCCTTTAATTGTTGATAAGTTTAAAGAAACAAAACTTTATCTCTATGGAGGTGGAGTAACAAAGAATTTTTATTTTTCAGAATCAATTAAAGATAATATTATTGTAAAGGGATTTGTAACTAATATCTGGGATGATGTTAAAAACAAGTCGCTTGCCGTTGTGCCGTTGAGGATTGGGAGCGGTATACGTGTAAAGATTCTTGAAATGCTTGCTACGGGATTAAATGTAATTACAACTTCTTTGGGAAAGGAAGGACTTCCGGTTAAGGATGAAGAAGAATTATTGATTGCAGATGATGAAAATGAATTTGCCCGGAAAATAATTGACTATTTCAACGGGCAATTTGATTCTAAAAAGCTTTCCTTAAATGGAAAACAATTAATCCGAAAAAAATATTTATGGGAAGAGGTTGCAGAACAATTTGAATCAACTTACAAAGAATTATTAAGATAAAGATGATTTTCACTTTAGAAATATTGTTTTATGTTGCCGGTTTATTGATCATAAACTCATTCTTTATTTATCCGGTTGTGCTTTTTATTAAGAGTAAAAAACAAAATAAACTAATTATTGATCTTACTTATAAACCCAAAATATCAATTCTTATTGCTGCATATAATGAAGAAAAGGTAATTGAAGAGAGAATTAAAAATCTTTCGGAACTCAATTACGATTTAAGTAAGATTGAGGTTTTTATCGGTTCGGATGCATCTACGGATAGAACTAATGGAATATTAACAGAGCAGAAGAAAAAATATAGCTGGCTTAATATTTATTTATCCGAAGAAAGACGTGGTAAAGCCGGTATTCTTAACCAACTTTATAAACAAGCCAAAAATGAAATTGTGGTTTTTACAGATGCCAATACTCAATTTAACAGGGATACATTGAATAATCTTATTGAAGATTTTTCTGATGATAATATTGGCGGTGTGTGCGGACGTCTGGTTCTTGTAGATAACGAAAAAAGTAAGAGCGAAGGTGTTGAAGAAGTTGAGTACTGGAAATATGAAACTATTGTTAAAAAGCTGGAAGGTAAATGCGGAATTCTGCTTGCTGCCAATGGAGGAATATTTGCAATAAGAAGAGAATTGTTTGAACCAATTCCTACAATTAATGCTGTTACAGACGATCTCTTTGTATCCCTTTCTGTTATTGCAGAAGGTTATAAATTTTCATACAGAAACGATGCTGTTGCTTACGAAGAAACCGGAAAGGATGTAAGTGCCGAGTACAGAAGGAAAGTCCGGTTTGGTGCCACTAATTTTCAGACTCTTATTTATTTTAAAAAATTATTGTGGAATAAAAATAAATTCTTAAGCTATGCCTTTTTCTCTCATAAAGTAACAAGATGGTTTTTACCCCTTTTGTTGGTTCTATTATTTTTAACCGGTGCAATTACATCAGGCCATAATGATATTATAAGTAAAATATTTTATTTACAGGTAATAATTTATTTGCTTGCCTTGTGCGGATATTTGTTATCGCAGATAAAAATAAGAATTCCTCTTTTTTCAATTCCTTACTTTTTTGTGATATCTAATATTGCAATTGCAGAAGGGTTCCTAAAATTTATTAGAAGAAAACATAGTGTTATCTGGAAATCCACAGAGAGATAAAAATGAATTATGATATTATTGTTGTCGGGGCTGGAATTGTTGGTCTGGCATCTGCTCTTAAAATTCTTGAGAAAAATCCTTCTTTAAAATTATTGATTCTGGAAAAGGAAGATTCCATTGCTAAACATCAAACAGGTAATAACAGCGGTGTTATTCATTCTGGAATTTATTACAAACCCGGCTCGCTAAAATCAACTAATTGCTTGAATGGATATAAAATGCTCCTCGATTTTTGTGATAAACACGAAGTTAAATATGATATATGCGGCAAGGTTATTGTCGCAACATCTGAAAAAGAAATTCCTTACATGAAAAATTTATATGAGAGAGGTTTGCAGAACGGATTAACCGGATTAAAAATATTAAACCCGGATGAAGTAAAAGAAATTGAACCGCATGTTGAGTGTAAAGCATCTATTAAAGTTCCTCAAACCGGAATAATTGATTACACAGAAGTGTGTAATAAATATCTTGAATTAATTCTCAATCAGGGTTCTTCTATTAAATTCAATGAAAGTGTTACCGGTATAAATATCAAATCCGATCATTGTGAAGTAATTACTCAGAACTCTGCTTATGAATCCAGGTTTGTTGTTACATGTGCAGGATTGCAATCCGATAGAATTGCAAAGATGACTCATCCCGAACTTCAAATAAAAATTATTCCTTTTAGAGGTGAGTATTACACAATCAAAAAGGAAAAACATTACCTTGTAAAGAATTTAATATATCCGGTTCCAAATCCTGAATTTCCTTTTCTGGGTGTTCACTTTACCAGAATGATTGATGACGAAGGAGAAGCCGGACCAAATGCTGTTTTGGCTTTCAAAAGGGAAGGATATACTAAAACAAGTTTTAATTTAGGTGATGCAGTTGAAACTTTTGCCTTCCCCGGTTTTCACAAAGTTATTAAAAGGAACTGGAAAGTTGGTATTGGTGAATTTTACAGATCATATTATAAACCGGCTTTTGTTAAGGCGCTTCAAAAATTAGTTCCGGAGATTCAGAGCGAAGATCTTGTTGTTGGAGGTGCCGGTATTCGTGCCCAGGCATGCAGTAAAGACGGCGGATTGTTAGATGATTTTTACATTGTAGAGCATAAAAGAATTTTCCATGTTTGTAATGCACCTTCGCCGGCTGCAACAAGTTCGTTATCAATTGGCGATTATTTAGCTAATAAAGTATTATCTAATTTTTAGTTTTAACAGGTGTTGATTGAATAAAAAAGTTGAAAAACTATTAATCCTTATTACGGATTTCTTTACCGTTAATCTTTCCTGGATACTCTTTTTTTATTTAAGAGTTAATACCGGCTGGTTCGATTTATTATCACAGCCCGATTTTCTTCTTCCGCTTTTTGCAGTTTATATCTACTGGTTAATAATTTTCACATTTGTCGGTATGTATAGAACCTGGTTTGCTTTATCAAGGTTCGATGAATTATCAACATTATTCAAAGCTTCGTTTGTAGGTATCTTTATTCTTCTCTTCCTTATAATGTGGGATGATTATGTAACCGGTTCTGTATCCGCATTCCGTTTCTACATTTTTCTTTACTGGGCTATCTTTCTATTTCTTGTAGGAAGCGGCAGATTAATTGTAAGAAGTGTTCAGCGCAATTTATTAATTAAAGGAATTGGAAGAAGGAATGCCCTTATTATCGGTTTTAATGATAGAGCAAATCAAATTCACGATACAATTTTAGATCACCGTGCACTCGGTCTTGATGTTGTTGCTTATATAGCAGTATTTGAAAAGAACCTGAATAAAGAGCATAAAAATGTTAAAGTTATAGATACCATTGCTAATCTGGAAAGCATTCTGGAAAAATATAATATTAAGAATATTATTATTTCCATTGAAAGACATAATGAAGATACTCTGCTTGAAATTATTTCAAAATGTGAAGGGAAAAATATTTCGATAAAAATTGTTCCTGATCTTTATGACATAATCAGTGGTCAGGCAAGAACTTCGCAGATTTACGGTGTTCCGCTTATTGATGTTATGCCGGAATTAATGCCCGAATGGGAAAAGAAACTTAAACGCTTGATGGATATATTACTTTCACTTATTCTTATCATAATTACTTTTCCTATTACATTACTTACATCAATAGCAATAAAACTGGAAAGTAAAGGACCAATTTTTTATAGACAGGAAAGAATGGGAATGAGCGGAAAGATATTCCGGATTGTTAAATTCAGAACAATGATTGCAGATGCAGAAAAACACACAGGACCTGTCTGGTCTACTAAGGATGATCCGCGTATAACAAAAGTTGGAAAGTTAATACGTAAAATCCGTGTTGATGAAATTCCGCAAGTTTATAATGTGCTTAAAGGTGATATGAGTTTTGTTGGTCCGCGTCCGGAACGACCGTTCTTTGTTGAAAAATTATCTAATGAAATTCCACTTTACAAACGTAGATTAAAAGTTAGACCCGGAATAACCGGCTGGGCTCAGGTTAAACATAAGTATGATGAAACTATTGAAGACGTTAAAGTGAAATTACGATACGATCTTTTTTATATTGAGAATATTAGTTTAAGAATGGATTTCAAAATTTTATTCAGAACAGTTTTTGTTGTTCTTTTTGGTAAAGGGCATTATGATTAAGTAATTGTGATCTTATTATAGAGCATGAGCAAGAGCATGAACAAGAGCAAGAGCATGAACAAGAGTAAGAGCATGAGCAAGATCAAGAGCATGAGCAAGATAAAGATCATGAGCAAGATCAAGAGCATGAGCAAGATAAAGATCATGAGCAAGAGCAAGATCAAGAGAAATAATGGTGAGATAGAGAACCGGAATAAAACATAGAAGCGAATTAAAAATATTTTATAAAATTAGGTTCAACTGATATTTATAAAACAATATTTTGATACTGATAAATATTTCTAATGAAAACATTAGTAATAATACCGACATACAACGAACTGAAAAATGTTCAGAAACTACTTCCCGAAATCCTGGAAAATTATCCGGAACTTAATCTACTTGTAGTTGATGATAATTCTCCGGATGGGACAGCCAATTTTATTGAGGAATACTCAAAGAAAGATTCGCGTGTTCATTTAATTAAACGGAACGGGAAGTTGGGATTGGGGACTGCTTATGTTGCCGGATTTAAGTATGCTATTTCAAATAATTACGATGCTATAATTCAGATGGATGCAGATTTTTCTCATGATCCTAAGGAGATAAAAAATTTTATAGAATTGATTCCCATTTATGATCTTGTTATCGGCAGCAGGTACATTTACGGTGTTCGTGTAATCAATTGGCCGATAAGAAGATTACTGTTAAGCTATTTCGCAAATCTTTACACAAGAATAATTACCGGACTTCCTGTTAAAGACGGAACCGGCGGATATAAGTGTATCAGGAAAGAAGTTCTTCAATCAATCGATCTCGATAAAATTCACTCTAACGGATATTCATTCCAGATTGAAATTAATTTTCTTGCATGGAAGAAAAATTTTAAGCTTACCGAAATGCCTATCGTATTTGTTGACCGTGTTAAGGGAAGTTCTAAAATGTCTAAGAAAATTGTTTACGAAGCAGTTTTTATGGTGTGGAAGTTAAGAATAAAAAGTATGCTGGGACTCCTTGGTAAATGAACAGCACAATTGACCTATCGATTATAATTGTTAATTACAATGTGAAGGAATTCCTTCTCAATTTGTTGCAGTCCATTAATAACGCAAAAAATAATTATTCACTGGAAATTATTGTTGTTGATAATGCATCGGACGACGGCAGTGTTGAGTTGATAAAGGAAAAGTATCCTAATATAAAATTAATAGTTAACAATACAAATGTTGGGTTCGGATCGGCAAATAATCAGGCGCTTCAAATAGCAAAGGGGAAATATTTCCTTCTTATAAATCCTGATACAATTGTTAAGGAAAATACTTTCAAAGAAATGATTAACTTTTTTGAGCGGACTCCTTCTGCCGGAATTGCCGGTTGCAAAGTTTTGAACCCTGACGGCACTTTACAGCTTGCATGTAGAAGAGGATTTCCCGGACCATGGACGTCATTTACTAAAGTGATGGGACTGAGCCGGTTATTCCCTAACAGCAAATTTTTTGCACGGTATAACCTTACATATTTAGATGAGAATCAAACATACGAAGTTGATGCTGTAAGCGGTGCTTTTATGATGATGAGGGGAGAATTGTATCAAAAGATCGGCGGATTCGATCAGCAGTTCTTTATGTACGGCGAGGATCTGGATCTCTGCTATCGTACACAAAAATCGGGCTATAAAGTTTACTATGTTCATACAACGGAGATAATTCACTTTAAGGGAGAAAGTACAAAGCGAAGCAGCATCGATGAAACAAAAATTTTCTATAATGCTATGCATCTTTTTGTCCGTAAACATTTTTCATCATCATTGCTTATAGAATCAATTCTTCAGGTGGCAATTATTTTCCGTAAAATAATTGCATTTGCAAATGTTTACCGTCTTTCAATATTAAGTATCGTAATCGATTTTATACTTTTTCTTACATCAGTCTGGGGTGCCGAACAACTCTATAGTAAAGAGAACTGGCATGGTTTCCCAGAATTCAGCAAGCCATGGGTTTATATTCTTCCGGCTCTTCTTCAAATTATTATCTCCCTTTTTAACGGAAATTATAAAAGGAAATCTCTATCGACATTAAGAACTCTGGTTTCATTGTTCTATGGTTTTATTATTCTATCCTCGCTTACATTTTTTTTCAAACAAGTTGCGTTCAGCCGTGCTGTTGTTCTTATCACTTATTTAATTTCATTATTAGCATTTCCATTATGGCGAATTTTCATAAAAGTATTTTTCAGAATCGGTCTTGAAAGCGATACAAAAAAATCCAGAACACTTATTGTTGGTAATGAAAACAAAGCACTGGAGTTAACTTCCAAACTGAAGTCCGATTTCAGAAATCTCTATCAGGTTATTGGATTTATAGGGCTTACGAGAAAAAGTATTGGTAGCCAGGTAGGAACATATAAAGTTTTAGGTACCCTGGAGAATATTAAAAAAATAATTTTAGATGAGAAAATTGATAAAGTAATTTTTTCTTCGGATGGAATTTCATTCGATCAGATGTTCTCTGCTGTTGCAACTTCCCAGGGTGAGAATGTTGAATTTATGGTTGCCGGTAAAGAACTCGATTATCTTGTAGGTAAGTCGTCTATAACTATGCTTGATGACATTCCGCTTTTAAAAGTTCAGTATAACATCTCGTCAATTTTTCACCGGATAACAAAACAGATATTCGACTTCTTTTTCAGTTTAATCTTAATTTTACTTTTGGTTTACCCTTTAATATATTTGATCACAAAGTTCACATCTAAGAAGAGAGATTTCTTTCAATTCATTCTCGGTATTCCGAAAGTTATTAAGGGAGAAAAGAGTTTTGTAGGGCCAATGAGCAATTCTTATTATGGTGAACTTTTTGTTGGAAAAACGGGATTAACCGGGTTATGGTATGTTGAAAATGTTGACAGGAATGATACCGCTGAAATAAAAAATCTCGATCTCTTTTATGCAAAGAATCAAAATATATGGTTCGATTTTGAAATTCTGGGCAGATCTTTTTCTAAAATGTTTTTTGGAACGGAGTAAAAATGGCTAAAAATATACTCGACTTTGAAAAACCGATTATTGAGCTGGAAAATAAAATTGAAGAGATGCGTAAGTACGAAGGTCATCTCGATATTTCTAATGAAATAAGAACTCTTGAAGAAAAAGTTAACGATCTTAAAAAAAGTATTTATGATAATCTTACCCGCTGGCAAAGGGTTCAACTCGCACGTCATCCTGAACGTCCTTATACATTAGATTATATTTACATGATGACAGAAAATTTTATCGAGTTGCACGGAGACCGGTTATTCAAAGACGACCATGCGGTTGTAGGTGGATTTGCTAAGCTCGATGAATTTAAGGTCATGTTTATCGGGCAGCAGAAAGGTCGCGATACAAAATCGAACCTGTTCAGAAATTTCGGTATGATGAATCCCGAAGGTTACCGCAAAGCATTGCGTTTAATGAAGCTTGCAGAAAAATTCAGTAAACCGGTCGTTACATTAATTGATACTCCCGGTGCTTATCCCGGTTTAGAAGCCGAACAACGAGGGCAAGCAGAAGCAATTGCACGTAATCTCCTCGAGATGAGCCGGCTTAAAGTTCCGATTATTGTAGTAATCATCGGCGAGGGTGCAAGCGGCGGTGCATTAGGAATTGGAATCGGCGATCGAGTCCTCATGCTTCAGAATACATGGTACTCTGTTATAAGTCCGGAATCCTGTTCAAGCATTTTATGGAGAAGCTGGGACTACAAAGAGCAAGCTGCCGAGGCATTAAAACTTACTGCCGAGGATCTTCTTCAACAACGTATTATTGATAGAATTATTCCCGAACCGTTAGGCGGGGCTCATAAAAACCATGAGTTGATGGCAGCTACTTTAAAAACAGTTTTGAAAGAAGAATTATCAGCTCTTATAAAAATTAAGCCGGAAAAACTTGTTCAGAATAGATTAGAAAAATTTGGTAAGATGGGTGTGTTTGTTGAATAATTTTGCGGAGTAAATTTAATGATCTCGCATACTTCCGAAATCCGTGTCCGATATGCCGATACTGATAAAATGCAATTCGTTTATAACGGCAAATACCTTGAATATTTTGAAGTTGGAAGAACAGAACTATTACGCTCATTAGGATTGCCTTACAGCGAAGTTGAAAAATCTGGTTATCAATTACCTTTACTTGAAGCGGGCGTTACATATAAGAATCCAGCTAAGTATGACGACTTAATTCTTGTTAAAGCAACTGTTAAGGAATTATATTCACCAAAAGTTCATATTGAATATTTGATTACCAGAAAAGAAACAGAAGAAATAATTGCCGAAGGTTTTACAACACATGTTTTTATGAATGCAGAAACTAAAAAAGCTGTAAGACCTCCCAAAATCTACATTGAAACTTTAACACCATATTTTCAGAAATAATCAAAAAGTTTTGCGGTCGAATCCGCTTGTGAATTATAATGATCAGAAAAATTAAAGAACTAACTAAAGACACCGTCATTTATGGTATCAGTACAATTGTCGGAAGGTTTCTTGGGTTTTTGTTAGTTCCATTCTATACAAATGTTGCTTCAATTACACAGGATGATTTCGGTATCTATTCCAATATCTATGCCTACATGGCTCTTTTCGTAATAATTTTTATTTATGGAATGGATGCCGCATTTATGAAGTATTCTTCTCTTGCAAATGAAAATGAGAAGAAGGATAATTTTTCAACTCCATTTCTTTTTGTTACAATCACATCTGTTGTAATTTGTTTGATATTATTACTCGGTAAGGATCTGTTTATTCCGTTAATGGAAATCCCGCAAAACTATTCTAGAATTTATTATTACTTCATTTTGATTCTGTTATTAGATGCCATTGCGCTTATACCTTTTGCAAGTTTAAGGATAAAGAGAAAAGCCGGACAGTTTACATTAATCAAACTTGTAAACATAATTTTGAATTTAAGTCTCAACCTGTTTCTTATTCTCAAACTGGAAATGGGAATCGAGGCAATTTTTATAAGTAACCTTGTTGCATCTTTGTTCTCTTTAGTTGCATTGATTCCCGAAGTGGTTACTAATCTAAAATTTAGAATCGACAAACAGATACTTAAAAAAATGTTGAGATTTGCACTCCCGTATTTGCCCGGTTCAATTGCTGCAATGGCTGTTCAGGTTATCGATAGACCGATTGTTCTTGCAATGACGGATGCAAAAACACTTGGAATTTATCAGGCGAATTACAAACTGGGAATTTTTATGATGCTATTTGTTTCGATGTTTCATTATGCATGGCAGCCTTTTTTCCTTAATAATGCAAAAGAAGAAAATGCTAAAGAACTCTTTTCAAAAATTCTTACTCTGTTTTTACTTACTGCAAGTGTTATATGGATTGTCCTTACTTTGTTCGTAAGCGATTTTGCAAGCTGGCAAATTTATCATGGTAAAACAATTATCGGACAAAAATATTTGAGCGGATTATATATTGTTCCGGCTGTTCTTCTCGGTTATTTATTCCATGGATTGTATGTTAACTTTACTGCGGGAATTTATATCGAAGAAAAGACAAAATATTTTCCGCTTGTAACCGGTATTGGAGCAATTGTAAATATTGTTGTGAATATTCTTTTTATTCCAGTAATAGGAATTCTCGGCGCTGCATTGGCTACTTTGTTTGCTTATATGGCTATGTCTGTAAGTCTGTTTTTTATTTCTCAGAAATATTACGAAATTAAATACGAGTATAATAGAATTATAAAGATTCTCTCGTTGTTGATTGTATCATGCTGTTTATATTACTTCGTTTACTTTAATTATGAATTTACACTTACAATAAAATTTGGAATGCTAATTGGTTTTACATTAGCTCTCTTTGCACTTAATATTATTAGTAAGCAGGAACTTTTGCGTTTAACAAGAATTCTTCTCAGGTTAAAATAAAATTTATTTTCTGCCGGAAGTTTTTCTTATACAGGAAAAATAAGATGGAAAAAATCAAAATTAAGATTCAAAGAATTGATAATAAATATAATGACATACCGTTACCGGAATATTCAACAGAAGGTAGCAGTGGTCTCGATATACGTGCGGCACTTGATGATGAGTTTGTTTTGGCTACTGGAAAAGTGGCGCTT
>JAGVBL010000202.1 GCA_020059785.1 Ignavibacteriales bacterium
CAAAATTGGAACAGCTCAAAGAAAAAAAACGGCTCAAGAAACGTTATCAGGCAGAATTAAAGAGAAAAGAAATTTATATACAGGGTTAATAATGAGAGAACTTTCAAAAAAAATATTTAAGTACAGAAGCTACACACCTCTCCCCTTTTTATTGCTTATGATGGTATTTCAGGAAACCACAATAACAAGTCTATCTGTTGGATTTATAATTGTATTAGTAGGTGAATTTTTCCGTTTATGGGGTGTTTCTTATGCCGGAAGCGAAACCCGTACAACAGGCGGCGGTGTTGGTGGAACTTATTTAGTAGTATCAGGACCGTTTGCTCATGTAAGGAATCCGCTTTATTTCGGGAATATGGTTATATATATAGGAATAGGTGTTATGTCTATGGCTTTATATCCTTACCTGTTAATTGTTGCTGCTCTGTTTTTTTACTTTCAATATTACACAATTATTAGAGACGAAGAACAATTTTTAGAAAATAAATTTGGTGAAAAGTATAAGGACTATTTTTCAAAAGTACCAAGATGGATACCTACATTCGAAAAGTATAAAAATCCGGGTTTGGAACAGCCGCCTTTTAAGTTAAATATGGGATTGCGTTCAGAAAGAAGAACACTTCAGGCAATTTCCTTAACAACAATCATTTTACTTATTCTATACTGGGTTACAAATTGAATAAGAAATTGATGATAATAGCTGGGGAAGCTTCCGGTGATATGCATGGTGCCTCGTTAATAAGCGAAATAAAAAAAATTGATCCTGATGTTGAATTTTATGGTATTGGTGGTGATAGAATGATTTCAGCCGGAATGAATGCACAGTATCATATCAAAAAGATGGCGTTCTTAGGTTTCATTGAGGTGATTAGACATTTACCGTTTATTAAGAAAGTTCAAAACAATTTGATTGATAAAGTAAAGTCAGAGAATATAAATACAATTGTTCTTATTGATTATCCCGGTTTCAATTTAGATATCGCGAAGAAATTGAAGAAGATGAACAGAAGAATAATTTATTATATATCACCTCAAGTCTGGGCGTGGGGAAAAGGAAGAATAAAAAAAATCAAAAATATTGTTGATAAGATGATAGTGGTCTTCCCTTTCGAAGAAAAATTGTATAGGGAAAATGGTGTTGATGCCGTATATGTTGGTCATCCGATTGTTGAACAGATAAATAATCATAATTATTTATCGAAAGAGGAATTGTATAATAAATTAGGATTGGAAAAGGGAAAAGAAATTTTACTTATAATGCCTGGAAGTCGTAAGCATGAAATAAAAAAATTATTTCTCCCGGCACTCGATGCCGCATCCAATCTGGCCAGGGATTTTAATTTACAGGTTGTTGTTGCCTGTGCAGAAAATATTGATACAACGCTGTTTAATAATTTAGTTGAATCAGAAAGCTATCATCTGGTTTCAGGTTATAATTACGATCTGATGAAGCATTCGTTAATCGGAATAATTAAATCCGGAACCTCTACACTGGAAGCGGGGATTTTACAACTTCCATTTGTAGTAATTTATTCTACAAATACCATAACATACTTTTTAGGCAAAATGCTTGTAAAAATTAAGAACATAGCTATGGCTAATATAATACTTGGTGAAACTGTTATTGAAGAGCTTATCCAGAACGATGTTAATAGGATTAAGATTTACGATGCTTGCAAAAAGCTTTTAGCGGATAGAACGAATTACGAGAATATTAAAACCCGGCTTGGTGAAATTAAAAATATGATTGGAAGTTCCGGTGCATCTAAGCGGACTGCAGAATTAATTTTAGCCGAATTAAATGAAGCTAAGTAACTCAATAAAAAATCTACTAAGGTTTTTGGGAATAAAGGCTGCCGGTTTTTTAATTAATGTTCTTTTATTTACTGTAAAAATCAGGATCGATAACAAGGAATCGATCGAAAGACTTATAGCCAATAATCAGAATTTTGTTGTTGCATTCTGGCACGGTTCGATGGCTATCGGCTGGTACTTACACAGAAGCATCAACTGTTCGGCACTTGTAAGTAAAAGTAAAGACGGCGATGTACTTGCACATATTCTGAAAAAATGGAATTACAAAGTCGTCCGAGGTTCCAGTCACATCGGCGGTAATGAAGCTCTTTTGATGCTTCTTGATTTGGTTAATAGTAAATATTCACTGGCAATTACACCGGATGGCCCGACCGGACCAATCCATAAAATGAAAGCCGGTGCAGTTATTACAGCCAAGAAAGGTAATGTTCCGCTTATACTTGCCGGAATTGGTTGTAATAGAAAAATTGTCTTTAAGAGCTGGGATAAATTCGAGTTACCTCTTCCCTTTAGTAATGTTTTTGTAAAATACTCTGATGCAATTACGATAGATCAGAATTTAAGCTACGATGAAACTTCAAATATTATTTTACAATGTGAAGAAATGCTTAATAACCTGCAGAAGGAAGCAATAGAAAGTTGTTAAACTTTATTAGAATAATATTATCACCACTTACATTCGTGTATGCATTAATCATACGTGTTAGGAATTATTTGTTCGATAAGGGATTTTTCAAAATTACCCGGGTAAATGCATTTGTAATATCGGTGGGCAATCTTACTGTAGGTGGATCCGGTAAAACCCCGGCAGTGATATTCCTGGCAGAGATTCTAAAAA
>JAGVBL010000086.1 GCA_020059785.1 Ignavibacteriales bacterium
GAAACTTTTAACGAATTAAGAGCCGATGCAACTTCCTGAACATTTGTTGCTCCCTGAATTGCAACTGTATTTGTAGAATCCTGATATACTGATGGGACAAGATTATTGAATAATACCGTATTGCCTCTTCCAAAAGCATTTGGCTGCGAAATAGTTGGATACGAACGGATCTGAATATTCAAGCTACCATGTGTTATGCTAACCGGTAATATTTTTACATTACTTCCGGCAACAATAGTACCTGTTCTTTCGTTAAGAACAACCTTTGCAATTTTATCAACCTGTATTTCAAGATTTTCTAATTCAGCAAGAAAGGCAACTATATTATTCTGTTTATCGGTTGGAACAACAATTAGAATTTCTGCGGCGTCAATTGCTTTGGCAGAATTTTCACCAAACTTTGAATTGATTGCAAGCATAATATTATTAGATGTTGTTAGATCGGGGTCTTTAAGAAATACGGCAATTTCTTCAAATGAATTCTGTTCGATATTAATTGATTCTTTTAATGAGCCACCCCGCGGAATTCTACCGGCAAGTGTGTGATTCTTGGATGTACGGTTTCCTGTGGGTGTATTAATATCATAGCCGCCGACAGAAATTGGACCCTGAGCAAATCCGTAAACCCTTCCATTAATTCCGGAAAGAGGGGTCATTAACAATGTTCCTCCCTGTAAACTTGTTGCGTCTCCCATCGATGAAACTACAACATCAAACTCTGCACCGCTTTTTAAGCTTGTATTTAATGTTGCTGTTACTATTACTGCGGCAACATTTCTTGTTTTCAAATCGGTTTGAGGAACAGTAACACCAAATCTTTTAAGCATGCTTGCTATAGATTGAACTGTAAATGAGGATCTATAACTATCGCCTGTAGATGCTAATCCAACTACCAGTCCATAACCGATAATCTGTTCTGATCCGGAACCGCTTATATATGCAACGTCTTTTATCCTCTGAGCTTTAGAAGCGTCAAACAAAAGAATTAATAATAATGCAGCAATTAAAATTTTGTTTTTCATTTTATTACCTAAAAAATCCAGTGGAAAAATTTTGTTAACCATCCAGGTTTTTGTGAATCGTCGATAATTCCGCTTCCTTCAAAAGTAATCTCAGCATCAGAAATATTATAAGAGAGAACCGAATTATCTGCACCAATATCACTTGGTCTAACAATACCCTTTATAAAAACCAACTGTTCTTCGCCATTAATTACAATTCTTCTACTCCCCTTAATAAGCAGATTTCCGTTAGCAAGAACAGAATCCACGGTTGCGCTAATTTTAGTTCTCACAACTCCCGTTGCTTTGGTTGATCCCGAACCGCTAAAAGAATTTCCGCTATTCATATTTACATCAACTTTGGGAAGAGCGGATTTATCAACTCCATCTGAAAGTCCGAACGATAAATCGCTGCTTCTACCGGCAGATGTTTCTGCATTGTTTGTTGCCTGGGAAGATTCCATTACAATTATTGTAACAGCGTCTCCTCTTTGATTAGCCTTATTATCGGAGAATAATGAAAACGCAGCATTTCTCCTCATATCCTGTGAATTAATTACAGAGACAGCAAGAACAAATAATATTATCAATTGTTTTTTCATGTTATTACTCGATTAATAGAACGTTGTACTTATCAATTATTTTGGCTGAAAATATTTTTTTCTGATCGCTTACAACACGAATTATATCGCCGATATTTCCTTTCTCACGCGATACAACTTCAGTTGTAATATCAACACCGTTTCTACCGGCATGTAGTATCAATCTCTCATTTGGTAATACATCCGGATTTTTCTCAATCATTTCATTAAGTAGAATATTCCCTTCTCTAATTCTTACTCTACTTTTTGTTGCAACGGGAAAATCATCTTCGTTAAAAAGTGTTCCGTTTAATTGTGATACTTCTTTTAATTCCCTTCTAAATTGGTTATTAGAAATCAGTTCATCCTTTTGAATATCCTGATTTGCCACCAAAACAGTTTTATAAAATTTTACTTTAAGTGTAATAAAAGATTTACTTTCACTTTTGTTTCTTGATATTAATTTAACCGGAATTAACAATGTGTTTTTATTTAACCGCGGTTCCCTTTCCTCGTCAATTATAATTTTCGATGCAACACTTATATTGTCAGTAACCTGGAATTCAATTTTTTCGTAAGATGCAAAGTATTTGTAAATGTACTTCTGTAACTCCGTTTCGAATCCTGAATTACCTGTGAACAAATTCAATATAATTATTAACGCTGCAATCACTTTAATTAACCTCTTTTAAGATTATTTGCCATGGTCATCATTTCCTCAACTGTTTTAACAGTTTTGGAATTAATTTCATATGCGCGCTGTGCTGCTATCATCGAAATCATTTCTTCAACAATATCAACGTTGGATGATTCGAGGTAACCCTGGTTAATTTCTCCAAAGCCCTGACTCCCCGGGGTTCCGAGTATTGGTTGACCGGATGATGGTGACTCAACGTATAAATTATCTCCGATAGATATTAATCCACCATTATTCATGAATCTTGCTAATTCTATTGTTCCCAAAGAAATAGTGCTCTGGTCATTTTGAATAGCTTCAACAGATCCGTCTTTACTAACAGAAATCCCTATTACGTCGGAGTTAAGAGTAAAATCGGGTTCAAGGATATATCCGCTTGCAGTAACAAGTTTTCCTTCAGCATTTACTTTGAAAGAACCATCTCTTGTATAAGCAAAGGACCCATCACTTTTTTTAACCTGGAAAAATCCTTCGCCTTGGATTGCAAAATCGAACGGATTATTTGTAGTAGTAATATCTCCTTGTCTAAAAATTTTTTGAGCCGATGCCGGTTTAACACCGTTACCGACCTGAATTTTATTAGTAGAATTTTCCAGAACACCGGGTGTGGCGGAAGATAACGGATTTACATTTACTTCCTGATACATCAGATCCTGGAATTCTGCTTTATTCTTTTTGAATCCTGTTGTGCTGATATTGGCAATATTATTAGATATTACTTCGATATTAATCTGCTGGGCATACATACCCGATGCTGCTGTTCTTAGTGCTCTAGTTGGCATAATTTACCTCACCTTTAAATTTTTCCAATTTGATTTGCCATATCTAACGATTGATCCAATGCAGCAATTATTTTCTGGCTGGTTTCGTATCCTTTGTTCATCTGAATCATCGATTCCATTTCTAAAATTGGATTTGTGTTAGACTGCTCAAGGTACCCTTGAGAAATTTTATAATCATTTTCATTAGCTTGGTTATAATTATCATCCGGAATAATGAATGACGAGCCGCTGCTTCTTTTAAGATCTTCGGGTGAATCAACTTTTAGAATCAACAGCGTGTCAATTAATTCATTACCTATTTTAATCTCGCCAAGGTTATTAATTTCAATACTCGCATCTTTTTTAAGCATTGTTTCATCCATATTAATAAAACCGTTTTTGCCTAAAACTTTTTTGCCATTGGCGTCTATAAGAAAACCATCCGTTGATAATTTGAATCTTCCGTCTCTCGTTAATTCGAGATTTCCGTTTTCATCTTTAACTGCGAAAAAACCATTACCATAAATTGCCAGATCAAGTGGGTTTGATGTAAGTACCGTTTCGCCCTGAATCTGGCTGGTAATTTTCCTTATCTGACTATTACCAAATTCATCTATGTATTCGGAAAACGGAACTTCTCTTTTATATCCGGTTGTATTAATATTTGCAAGGTTATTAGCAATAGCATCGATATTTTTTGTGTGTTGATCCAGACTTCTTGCAACGGTGTAAATGCCTTTAATCATTTCAACTCCTATTTATTTACCGTATTCAAACTTTTTAATTTTTGAAGCCAACAATATTTCCCCTTTAGAAATCGAAAGTTCTCTTGCCATCAGCTCAATTCCATTACCGGAAATATTTTCAATCATTTTTAGTTTTCTTAATGCTTTTCGGGTTTTACTAAGCTTTCTGTCTTTTTTTACAATTACATTCTCTTCTCTTATCATAGCAATTTTCTTTTTCAAACTGTTACCTACATTCTTCTTTATTCTAAGTAGTATTCTTCTAAAGGCAAGAAGAGTTAAAATAACAATTGAAACAGCGACAAATATTTTCAGATTGGTTGAAAGTGAATCGAACATTTCAAATATCCTGTTGGATTGTACTTTACTGATATTCGAAACCGGGATTGAAATTCCAGCGCTCTCAATAATATTCTTGGTAGAATCCTCAACTGGTTTTTCTTCTATAAATATTTCAGAGGTTTCAGCTTTATTTCTTGCTTCTTCAATTTGCTTTTGAACAAGCTCGCTAATATTAATAGTATCCTGTGGAATGTAACTTAGTTTACTCAAGACACTATCAATATTAACCTGAGCATAAATTTTGCAAGATGCCAGCATTAATAGAAATAATAAAGATCTTTTCATATCAACTATTTCCTTTTTAAGGGGAATAAAAGATGAATTGTAGTTCCCTTCATTGGTAATGATTCAAAATCGGCAACGCCTTCATTTTTCTTCATTACTTCTTTTACTATTCTAACAGTAAGATTAACCATCGGATCGGAATTCGAATTAATCTCCGGCCAATAATCGGTTAAGAAGAAAGATAGTATAGTAACATCATTAACCGATCGGGTTTGAATAAGCAGTCCGCTTCCCTTTTTTGCCTTTCTCTTAATTAACGAAAAAATATTTGTTGCAACCTGTTTCAAATGCTTCTGATTACTTACAACCGAGGGTAGATCAGTTTCAAGGTCCAGTTCACATTCTATCTGCAAATTTGAAAGCGTCGATTTAACAATTTCGTAAGTTTCATTAATCACTGTATTCAATTCGCAAGGTACAATATGGTTGTCGGTTTGATTGTTTACTTCATCAAACTTGGTTAAACGCTGCGATAGTTCTCTGATGTGTAAAATCCGTTCTTTTACCTTATCAATAATTTCCGTATCAAGATCTTTGGATTCGCTGGCAAGAAAATCTACACTGCTAATTATCATCTGAAGAGAATTCAAAATGTTTTGAAGAATTCCTTCTGCATACTCGCCGGTTGCATAAAGTTTTAGTTCATTTTTAATTTTTGATTGATAAAGCTGAACTTCGCCAAGCAGTTTGTTAATCTCCGCTTTCTGTTTGATTGATATAATTTTAGGAATTACTATTCCGTTAAGTATCTGAATCGATTTGTTTTCAATTGAATCTTCGGATATTTTATTAGCCGGACCTAATAATGAAAGTACGCCAACCCTGGCATTGTTATAAAATATAGGGAAAAGTGTTTGAGTAAGTTTTACCCCGTTCCCGGAGTAAGAAGTTAGTTCAGGAATTAATGTGGGCTTTTTAGTTTCGAACAACCAATCGAGAACTCCGTCTTTCTGTGCCTTATTAACAAGACTGTTTTGTGCAACTGAAACTTCCGGATTGATTGCAATTAAGTTTTTTTGGGATTCATCATACAAAAACAAGTCAACTTCTCTGGCAACAACTATTTTTCTTATAAAGCCTGAGAGTTGAATGTGTAATTCAACTATGTTTTGAGAATCGCTAACAATTTTATTAAAGCTGAGAAGATTCTGTACAAAAAAGTTATACTTCTCAAACTGATTAATCCTGTTATTATGTGTTTCAAAACTAATCAGCTTTAAGTCGCCGGTAGTTCCCGGACTCTTGGTAAAATACTGAACCGAATTGGTAAACGATTGGTACTTTACAGTATTTTCTTTTAGTAATCTCAAGCTAAGTTCCTCACTGATTCTAATTGTTGTTCAAGTGGTTGACGGTAAAGTTCAATGAATTTGTCTACGCTTTCCTGATCTTTGAATTGAAGTGTAGCAGCAACTTCATGATCTAATTCCATATCATTATCCCAGCTGAAGAAACCGAGTTTCAATCTCTGGGTCATATAATCTGCAAAGTGAACTATCGATCCAATTGCTTTTGTATTACTGCTTAAATGAGGTCTGTGATGATATCTTACAAGGTCGCAGAATTGATCAGGAAAATTCCAGTTCTTAAGTAATAAATAACCGACTTCCTGATGATCCATTCCAATAGCATTAACTTCAGCGTCAAAATATTTCATACCGGTCTTAACTGATTCGCAGATTGAAACAAAATCAGAGTGTAAATAACGGTGGATAACAGAAATTCCGAGGTCGTGAAGTAATCCTCCTATGAATGCATCACCGCTTAAGCGCATACCTAAATCGTCTGCAATTTTCTTGCTGATTGTTGCAGTAATGTAAGCATGAATCCAGAAATCTTTTTGGTTTAGATACTGATCACTCTTGTTTTTCAAGGATTCCATCAACGAAAGTGCTGTTACAATGTTTCTAATTTCGTTAAATCCTAAAATCATTATAGCATACTCAATTGATGCAACTCTTCTTGAAAGCCCGTAAAACGGCGAATTGGATATTGTAAGGATTTTAACAACCAAACTCTGGTCTTTCGATATCGCTTTGGCAAGAGTCTGCGGACTTGTATTGATATCTTTTAACAAATCTAGCACCTCAGTAAGTATTCTAGGTGCCGGCGAGAGATTTGTAACTCTTTTCATTATGAGTTCGGTTCTCTCTCTTTTCTGGGTCTGATCGAATGACATTATGTACATAGCTCTTTCTAGTTTAGTGATTCAAAATGTGTTTTAAATAAACCTTCATAACTCCGAAGAAAATTTTCCAGGTTATCTATGCTTCCAAATCCGAGGATGTCAACAATGTTTTCATCAAATTGATAATTAGTATCCCATACAAAGGAACCAACTTCATATTTTTGGGTTACGTAATCTACAAGATGAATTAGTGAAGCAAGAACCGGATTGTATTGCGACAGAGAAGGACTGTGATGATATAATACAGCATCATTAATAAACGACGGGAAATTCCATCTTTCAAATAAATATTCGGCAATATCTTCGTGTGTAAAACCGAGCACCATTTTTTCTGCTTGCAAATACGGAACACTATCCTTTTTTACTAAATCCAGTATATTCTTAAAATCCCTCGGCAAATATTTATGAAGTACCAATAGCCCCAGATCATGCAAAAGACCGGCAGTAAATACTTCGCCGGATTTTGGATAGTGGAGATCATCGGCAATTTTCTTTGCTGTAGTTCCTACCATAAGCGAATGTTTCCAATAATCATTATGATTCCAGTCGGCAGAGTTTTTTGCCTTAAACATTTCCATCATAGATAATGCTAACAAGAGACTTCTTATGTGTTCCAATCCTATAATTACAATTGCAAAATCAATTGTAGCAACTCTTCGCGGGATTCCATACATGGGGGAATTGGCAACGGAAAGAATTTTTGTAGCAATGGATTGATCCTGGGAAATTACTTTACACAAATCCGAAGCACTGGTGTTTTCATCATCCAGCATCTGAGAAACTTCTGTTATAATGTGTGGAATGGAAGGAAGATTTCCTACAGCAGATAGTTGCTTTCTAATTTTCTGTTTAATATCCGTTGTATTAGTTTCAAGCATTGTATAGAACCAGTTTTTGTTTTAGTGATTTAATTATTTTGGAATGAAGTTGAGATACTCTTGATACGGTAATATTTAGCAGCTTTGCAATTTCCTGGTAATTTAATTCTTCGTAATAGTAGAGAGAAAGAATATTTCTATCGCGTTCATTTAATCCTTTAATCAATTCAACCAACTTTTCTTTCAATTCATTTTTTTCAAGAAGATCATCCGGTTCATCATAATTTCCTGATACCATTTCATAAAGCTGCATTCCTTCGTCTTCCGCAACAGAACTATTTAGTGATACTGAAGAAGTTGTATTTACGGCAACGCCTTCGGAATCGCATACTGTTTCGTATTTCGGACTGTATTTTCTCAGTTCGTCGTAAATTTTTCCACGAATTCTCTGGATGGCATAAGTTTCGAACTTTGTTCCGTAATCCGGATCAAATCTATCGATTGCTTCGCTCAATCCTTCTATACCAAACTGGAAGTAATCACGGCGATCGAATAATTCATTTTGAATGAAATTTGATTTGTGAATTACATAATGAACAAGATTAACATAATTCATAATGATCTGTTTTTTAAGATCACTGGTTGGATTGTGTTTGAAGTTTGCCCAAATATTGTCGTTATTCATTTTCTTTGGTTCCCGCTAAGTCGTTTGTATATCTGTTTATTTTTTCAAATGAGTTTTTATTAATTGATTTTATTAATCCGATCACAATTAAACTGAGTAGAACAGTAAGCATTATAAAAATGACAAAAGAGTTTAGTAGAACAGATTCTATTGCCACTCCTTTTTGAGTGAAATAGATTACAGAGAAAAAGAAGACCAGCAAACCGGTTTGTAATATTATTTTGTTCATCTATTCTCCTTTTTTATTGCTACAGATTCAAACACTATACCAGAGAAAAATCGGATGTTATTGGGAAAAAAGTTTGTTTTTAGGCTCTATTCGCAGAATTAAAAGCGGGTAAGTCGCAATGATTGGTTATTATTAGCCACTTGGGTGATTTTTAGTAAACGTATTGCAAGCTCGTTAATTTCTAAGGCAGATTTAGAATTTGGATACGATTTCATCAAAATAACTTGTTCCATTATCGACTTGTAAACTATACGGTCGTAACCTATTACTCCAAGAAGACTAACTTCAGATTTTAGAAAGTGCCTTAAAGCAGTGGAAAGATTTTGAAATGCCGAATCGCTATCGTCCTTACTTTCGGACTTGTTAAAGACAACATAATTTTTTGTTACTTCAGTATTTTCAAAAATAAATTTAAGTAGAACATACGCATCCATAACGGATGTCGGTTCGGGGGTTGCAATTACAATATTATAATCGGATTTACTTAATTGCCGAATTGTAAATTCATCGGCACCGGCAGAACTATCTAAAATTATATAGTCGTATTGAGGAGCAATTTTATTCAATTGAATGAAGAAATAATCGATTGAATCCCGTGTTAATTTGGGATAATCGGTTGAACCGGAATCACCGAAAATTATACTCATGTTTTCAGAATATCTGTAAATAATTTCACGTAACACTTTTCTTTGTGTAAAGAAATCTGCTATAGTATTTTCAGTAGCATGATTCAGGAACAAATGAATATTGGGGAAATTACAATCCAGATCTACCAGCAACACATTTTTACCTAACCTTGATAACTGATAAGTAAGGTTCAATGCAAAAAAGCTTTTACCTGTTCCACCTTTTCCGGAAGCTACAGATATTATTTTTGAGAGTGGATGTAACCGGGTTCTCTCTTCAAGCTTTCTTAGTTCAATCAGTCTTGCAACTTGATCGTTCATTAATAAAGTTTCCCTGTAAAAATTAATTTTGCAAGTAATTCTGAATTAACAGAAATAATATCGTCGGGTATTACCTGTCCATTTGTTATAAACATAACGGGGACATTACTATTATAAACAAAATTGAGAATGTTGCCGTAAGAAACAGCTTCATCAACTTTTGTAAAAATAACTGAACTGTAATTTAGAGGATTAAACTTCTGCGAAATATCGATCAATGTTCTTGTTGATGTTGTTGCACTTGTAACTAGCACAGTATCGTCTGCCTGTGCTGCATCAAGATATGCTTTTATATCGGATAAGTTTTCTGCGTTTCTCTGACTTCTTCCAATTGTATCGATAAATATTAAGTCTTTGTCCTTAAATTTTTTGATCAGTCTGGACATATCGCCGGGTTCATAAGCAACAGCCATTTCTATATCGCTTATTTCGGAAAAAATTCTCAACTGATCTATTGCGCCAAGCCGGTAAGTATCTATTGAAATTAGTCCCACATTTAATTTGTGAATTATCTTTGAAATAATTGCAAGCTTTGCAATACAGGTTGTTTTACCTACACCGGTGGGTCCAACAAGAGCAACTTTAGTAAGCTTATTTTTCTTTACGTTAAATTCTTTTGTGGGAATTAGAGAAGCCATTCCAGAGATTAAATAACTTTCCAGTTTGGATACATCTACCATTCCATCATAGTTTTCAAGTTGTTCAATAAGCTCCTTAACTATATTCTTTTGCACTTCGTGATGTAACAGCACATCAGTTAGTTCTTTTATTTCCTGAACTTTCTCAATTGAAGATGTAGTTTCTGCAACTATCTTTTTATCTACATCTTTCTTGATAATATCTTTTTCCTGATATACTTTCTTCTGAAGTTTTTCAAGCTCATGTTGAAGATCCGTTTTTACCTGAGATCTATCATTATAAGCTGCTTCAATGTTTTTACTACTTTGTTTTTTATCGAGTCCGGCAGTTATTTCGAACATTTTCTTAATGTTGAATCTTCTCTCATCTTCTAACACCCGTGTTCCAAGAATAATTGCATCACTGCCAAGTTCAGCTTTCATTTGTTCTGTAGCTTCTTTTAGCGTTGGAGCCAGAAATTTTTTAATCTGCATTTTCAACCTCTAACTTGCCTAAGAATTCAATTTCTACATTTGCCGGTAATTCACTAAACGATAATAGTGCAAGCTCCGGAAAGCTTGAGTTTATTAAACGATATATATAAGGTCTGATTGCAGCAGAAGTAATAAGTACCGGCGGATAACCAAGTGTGTTAAATTTTCCCAGTGCCATTTGAATACTTGTGTTTAGCTCTCTTAATACTTTTGTGCTTAATCCCAGTGTAACCACACTATCTTTTTGAGATTGTAATGAGTTTGTAACCAGAGCTTCAAGATTCTCGCTCAATGTAACAGCATGAATAATTCCGTTTGTATCCCGGTAAATATTTGCAATAGTATCACCTATTGTATGTCTTACATATTCAGTTAGCACATCAATATTTTTTGTTGTTTTTGAATAATCAATTAATGCTTCGATTATCCTTACAAAATCTTTTATGGGAATATTTTCCTTCAACAGATTTTGAAGAACTTTTTGAATCATTCCAAGATTAAGTACATCGGGGTTTATATCTTCAACAACAGCAGGATATTCTTTCTTAATATTTTCGAGAAGTTGTTTAACTTCCTGGCGGGATAAAATTTTATCGAAATTCTTTTTCAATGTTTCCTGTAAGTGTGTTGCAAGTACAGAGATACAATCAACAACAGTATATCCAAGCATTTCAGCTTTTTCCTTCTCCTCATAAATTATCCAGTAGCTATTCATACCAAATGCAGGATCGGTAGTAGGAATACCCGTTACTTTTTCTTCAACCCCACCGGGGTTCATCGCAAGATAGCGATCCGGATAGATCTCGAATCCGCTTGCAATATTTCCTTTTATTTTAATTATGTATTCATTGGGGGATAGTTGTAAATTATCTCTTACACGTACCGGAGGAATTAAAACTCCGTATTCAAGAGCAACCATCTTTCTAGTTGATGAAATTTTTTGAAACAGGTTTCCTCCCTGTTGTTCATCAACCAGACTTACTAGTCCATATCCTATTTCTATTTCAATGGGATCAACCTGGAGATACTGTTCAACTTTTTCTTCGGTTTGTTCTGATGCAACAATTTTCTGTTCGCCCTGAGCAACTTGAGTTTCCGTAACCTTGTTTTTCTTAACTGCGAAAGAAGCGGCTCCCAATACACCGGCTAAAACCATAAATGGAACTGTAGGCATACCGGGGATAAATGCAAACATAAATATTGCACCGGACACAGTTGCAAGAACACGCGGGTTAGAGAATAACTGTGTTTTAATCTGAAAATCGAGAGAAGAGCCTGATGCACTTCTTGTAACAACAAGACCGGCTGCCGTTGCAATTATTAATGCGGGAATCTGAGAAACTAAACCATCGCCAATTGTAAGTATTGTATAGGTCTGAACAGCCTCCGAAAAATTCATACCTCGCTGAGCAACACCGATAATAAATCCGCCGATAATATTAATTCCGTTTATTATTAGTCCGGCAATTGCATCTCCTTTAACAAACTTACTTGCACCATCCATTGCGCCGTAGAATTCGGCTTCGCGTGAAATTAGATCCCGGCGTTTGCGTGCATCAGATTCTGATATCAGACCGGTATTAAGATCGGCATCAATTGCCATTTGCTTTCCGGGCATTGCATCAAGAGTAAAACGGGCAGCTACTTCCGAAATTCTTCCCGAACCTTTAATAATTACTATAAATTGAATAACAAGTAATATTATGAATACAATGAATCCAACTATATAATCACCGCTAACAACAAACGTTCCGAATGATTCGATTACTTTTCCGGCATAACCATCTATTAGAATTAATCTCGTTGAACTTATATTCAATCCTAAACGGAATAATGTTGTAACCAGTAATAATCCCGGAAATACAGAAATATCGAGAGGTGATTGAATGTATAAAGAAACAATTAGAATAAGAATAGCAAGGGTTATATTTATCGATAGAAGGAAATCGAGCAGACTAGCCGGTAATGGAATTAACATAAGTCCTAACATTAGTATCAGACCTAATGCTAAAATAATATCGCTATTTCTCCCAAACATTTTCATATCAGATTATGCTTTTCTTTTTGGTTTTCTTTAACTGGAACAGGTATGCAAGTATCTGAGCAACCGCTTTAAACAATTTAGCCGGAATAAAATCGCCGACATCGCAAGCTTTATATAATGCTCTTGCCAATTCAACATCTTCGTGCAGAGGCACATTATTGTCAGCAGCAATTTTTTTAATACGTTGAGCAAGATCATCCAATCCTTTAGCAACAACTTTTGGTGCTGCATCTTTCTGCATATCATATTTTAATGCAACCGCAACGTGAGTAGGATTTGTTATAACTACATCGGCAGTGGGTATATCTTTCATCATTCTGCTTCTGGCTGACAAAAGCATTTGTTTACGAATACGGGATTTTATCTGAGGATCGCCCTCCAGCTGTTTGTATTCCTCTTTTACTTCGGTCTTAGTCATCATCATCTGTTTCTTGAATTTGTACTTCTGGAAAAGAAAATCGATTGTGGCAATAACAGCAAAGAATAAAATTATTTTCCAGACAAGTGCAAATGCGGAATCGAACATAAACTGAACAGTGTCTTCAATACTCAAATCGATTAGATATGTCGTATCATCAATTAACTTCTTTATAATAAAATATGTGAACAGGCTTATAACAACAAGTTTTAGAACTGATTTTAATAACTCGACATATGAACGTGAAGAAAAAAATATTCTTTTAATACCGCTAAAAGGATTGAAGCGCGACAAATCTAACTTAAAAGCTTTTGGCGCAAACTTAAAACCAATCTGTGCAATGTTGCTCACCAATGCAATTACAACTATACCGCCGATTATAGGAATCATAAATGAGAAGAAAAAGAGTGCCCACTTAATTGCGTAGGTTTGTATAAGAGCTTTCGACATTTCGAGTGTATTAAGAGATGCAAAAATATCTTTTGTGAATTGACCGAGTAATTTACCGGTATAATTTTTAGTTAAAAAAATTAGTAGAAGTCCGAATCCGAATACTGCAAGAGAATTTATCTCTACGCTTTTTGCAACCTGACCTTTATTACGCGCATCGGTTAATTTCTTCGAGGTAGGTTCTTCGGTTTTTTCCTGTCCATCAAACTCTGCCATTATACACTCATTCCTTTGATCAATTCAAGTAGCTGATATTCATAACCGTGAAGAAGACTTTTTATTGCATAAATATAGAACGGGATCAATGTAATTATCATTGTAAGACCCAATCCAATCTTTAAAGGCTGCGAAACAAAAAATATCTGAATGTTGGGAATAACTCTTGCAATAATTCCTTCTGCAAGGTGAACAAGAAAAAATGCAACAAGTATAGGCGATGCAATTTTGATTGCAATTGTAAATACTGTTAATGAATATTTTACTATCAATTGATAAACCGGTTCATTAATTGTATACTTTGCAAGCGGAATAGCTGTAAACGAAGCCACCAATCCTGTTATAATATAATGATGACCGTTAATAAGTAGAAAAAGCATTACCGAAGCAAAAAAAAGTATTTCGCCTACAACATTATTCTGCATTTCTTCAAAAGGATTTAGAACTTCTGCAAACATAAGCCCCATATCAAATCCAATCATATGCCCGGCAAATGAAATTCCCCAGAAAACAAAATTGAGGATATAACCCATAATCAAACCGGTTACAATTTCTTTTACTGAATAAACAACTAACGAAGCAAGATTAAGTTCAAAGCTGATAGCAGATTTATCTATTGTAAGAAAAACGATATATGCCAGAATCAATGATAGACCAAGCTTAATCATTGGCGAAACAGCTTTATGACCAAAAATAGGCGCTGCAATAAACATTGCCGTTATCCTTAAAAAAATTAAAATAAGTATTATAAAATCGAATACTAATATTTCGGTCATTTTACTATCGTTAAAAACAATGTGAACATTTTAGTTGTAAGTGCTACGAGCTTATCAATTATCCATGGAAGCAAGAATATAATAACAAGCGCAGTAGCAAGAAGTTTAGGAACAAATGTTAAAGTCATTTCCTGAATTGAGGTAGCAGCTTGAAAAATTGAAATAAACACGCCGACAATAAGTGATACGCCCAGAACCGGTAAAAGAATTATGAACACCGTGTAAAAAGCATCTTTCAATACTTCTATAATTAATTCTTCGGTCATTAATGAAAACTCCTTACTAAAGATCCAATAATTAAATTCCATCCGTCAACTAATATGAAAAGCAAAATTTTAAAAGGAAGAGATATCATCATCGGCGGCATCATCATCATA
>JAGVBL010000034.1 GCA_020059785.1 Ignavibacteriales bacterium
GGCTAATGAAAATGCTGACTTATTTACTTTCACAGATGATAATGTTAGTGACATTTCTGGATTTGTATTCCTTCTTGGAAATGCCGATAGAAAAATAGCTCTTTACAAAAAAATGTATCCCATTAGTCTTATGCGCCGAGATTCAGTTCTTATGCTTTTTAATGCCAGAACAAGATTTGAAAAAGTAAATGAAGACATTATAAAAATCGATGATAAATTTGATTTTATGCAATCCAACGATGATTTAATAATTGCTAATGTTAACACGTTGGAAAGGTATTTTGGTTTCGAAACAATAATCAGAAATCAAGCTACTACAAATCTTAGCCTAATTGAAGGATCAAATCTTTTAGAAGACATAGAACCTTTAAGAGAAATGGCTTTAGAATTGAAATTTGCAAAAAAGATAATGAAACTAAAGAGTCACTCCCGGGTTTTGACACTTCCATTTGATAGAATAAAGGGATTTATTCAACACCACCCAAAATTGCGCAAGAGATTAAGATTTAATGCTACCGAAACCAAAATATCTCTTGACACAAAAATTTCGAAAGAATTGTTTTTGAAATTATTAGATGATGATTTCTTGAAATCTGAATTGACCGAACAACTATACGAAAGCGAAGTGAAGGATCCACTTACTAATGATGAAGAGTCAGATTAACAATGGAACGTCTTAAATCAATCATATCTAAGTATAGCCGTTGGCAACCTTATGTAATATATATCTCTCGCATCGAGAGCCAAAGAGAAATTGATTTCTCAAATTGTGTAGAGAACGCCAAAGCATTATTAGAGGGTATTTCAAAACAAATCTGTAGTGAAAAAAATCAACTTTTAGAAGGAAATGAATCTGTAAGCAAAGTATTAAGTCTCTCTTTCGGTTGTTTGGGGTATCCACCTACCGATACCATACGTCAGATCGGAACTGCAATTGCAAACATTGGCCAGCAAATTGGCAATTTTAGAAATGAAATCGGCACTACATCTCATGGTAGAACAATAGAAGAATTACAAAATCGGAATGAGAATATAAATTCCCTTACCGCTGATTTTCTTTTCCTTTCAATTGAACTGGTATGTTGCTTTTTAATAGAAGCATTTGAAACTGACAATCCTCGTGCACCCGTTGAACCAGTAATTGAATTTGATGATGAAACAGAATTCAATGTATTCTGGGATGAACAATTTGGAGAATTCGAAATGGGTCCTTACTCGTATCATGCGTGTGAAATACTCTATAACTGCGATCCAGAAGCATATAGAACAGAACTTAACTCATTTAGGCAATCCTTAGATGAAACCAATAACTGAAGATCATATTGAATCTTTTGCAATCGAGCAGCTCCAATCCCTTGGTTGGGAATACATTCACGGTCTCGCAATCGCTCCCGGTACTGTATTATCTATTTATCATGTAGATTTAAGGGTATTTTAATTAACATTTGCTGTTAACTAAAATTTATATATATTTGCAATGGAAATAACGTTCAACGACAAAAAACTCGCAAAGATTGTAAACGATGATCGAAAGCTTGATCAAAAGATGGGAAAATTGAGAGCTGATAAAATTAGACTTCGTTTAACACAATTAAAAGATGCCGACACTCTCGAAGACGTTCGCTATCTTGCCGGCAATTATCATGAACTTACTGATGACAGAAAAGGTCAATGGGCGTGCGATCTTGATCAGCCCTATCGTTTAATATTTGCTTCGCATGAAAATCCGATTCCCAAAAATCAACATGGTCAATATATCTGGATCGAAATCAAAAGCGTTGAGGTTATCCAAATAATAAATTATCACAAAGAGAAATAGCAATGACTAAGAAAAATGAATACTTTCCACAATCAGTTCCTCATCCTGGGATTGATCTTTCTGAAAAATTAGATGAACTAGGAATGGGACCAAAGGAATTTGCTATTAGAGCTGATAAACCTGAAAAAACAATTACTGCAATTCTTAATGGTGAAAGTTCCATCACTCCAGATATGGCTGTTCAGTTCGAAAATGTTCTTAAAATTCCTGCTCATTTCTGGATTAACAGACAACGCAGCTATGATGAATACTTAGCTCGTGTCAGAAGAGAAAAAGTTATTGCTGAAGCTATTCCATGGTCAAAAAACTTCCCGATTAATAATATGATTAAAAAGGGATGGTTACCGCATGTAAATTCTCCGAATGAAAAAGCTGCATCATTACTCTCTTTTTTCTCATTCTCAACTCATAAAGCATGGGAAGATTACTATTTCAATCGCGAACTTAAAGTCGCATTTCGAATTTCTTTAGCCCATAATAAAGATTCTTATTCAATATCCGCTTGGTTAAGAAATGGTGAAATCCAAGCTGCTCAAATAAATTCTAAGGACTATTCGGAAAAAGATTTTAGAAATTCTCTGCTCGCTGTAAAAAAAATAATGACAGAACATCCTTCAAATTTCTTTCTAAAGCTTAAAGAGATCTGTCTCGGTGCCGGTGTTAAAGTTGTATATACGCCCTGTCTTCCAGGTAGCCCTATCAGCGGCGCTACTCGATGGATTAATGATAATCCTTTAACTCAGCTTTCCGGTAGATTCAAGCGTAACGATAGCTTCTGGTTTACATTCTTCCATGAAGCCGGACATATCTTATTGCATGGCAAAAAAGATATTTTCTTAGAGGATGTAAAGTACAAAGATTATGATGATAGAAAAGAAAAAGAAGCCGACGATTTTGCTGTTAAATGGACCCTGAATTTGGAACAAGAAAAAGAGATTTTAAATAATATTCGACTGACACCTGATGATGTAATAATGTTCGCTAAAAAATTCGGTACTCATCCTGGTATTATTATTGGCCGGCTTCATCATCTTAATAGAGTAGCTCCATCTAGAGGTCGAGAATTCATCATTCCGATAGATTTAAATAATGCCTAAGATAACCGAGAGCAATATTGAATCTTTTGCAATCGAGCAACTCCAATCTCTTGGTTGGGATTACATTCACGGTTTAGCAATCGCACCTGGTGCGGAACAATCAGAACGTGAAAACTTCGAACAAGTTATTTTAATTAATCGTTTAAGAAAATCACTCTCGATTATTAATCCACATATTCCTAAAGAAGCACAAGAACAAGCAATTCAAAAAGTGTTGCGTATCTATTCTCCGGAACTTCTTCACAACAACGAAGAACTTCATAAGCTGTTAGTAGAAAAAGTTAAAATTCCATATCAGCAAGATGGACATGAACGCAGTCACGAAGTTGCTCTTATTGATTTTGAAAATCTGGAGAACAACCAATTCCTTGTTGTAAATCAATTTACTGTTGTAGAGAAAAACCAAAACAAACGCCCGGATATAATACTCTTTGTAAATGGCTTGCCCCTAGTAGTAATAGAACTAAAAAATGCTGCCGATGAAAACGCAACCATTGATTCCGCATTTAATCAGATTCAAACATATAAAGCTTTCATCCCGTCGCTTTTCATTTATAACGCTTTTTGTGTTATCTCAGA
>JAGVBL010000070.1 GCA_020059785.1 Ignavibacteriales bacterium
GAATGAAGCAATTAGCGCTAAAAGTTATTGTCTGTTTCATCAAATAGAAGGACTTGTTGTTGATACAGATATTACATTTGCAGAATTGAAGGGAACTCTGGTTGGATTTGTAAAACAATTTTTTGGTCAGGATGTAGTATATCGGTTCAGAGCTAGTTTCTTTCCGTTTACTGAACCGAGTGCCGAAATGGATATTTGGTGGCAGCCGAAAGGTAAGGAAGGTAGATGGCTAGAAATACTTGGATGCGGTATGGTCGATCCAAATGTATTAATTAATGTCGGTATCGATCCAGAAAAATATATCGGTTATGCTTTCGGTATGGGTATTGAAAGACCTGCTATGAGAAAATATGGCATTGACGATATCAGAATTTTGTTCGACAGCGACATTCGTTTCTTAAGGCAATTTTAAAGGTATATTATGAAAATCTCTCTTAATTGGTTAAGCGATTATGTAGATATAAGCGGCATCTCATTAGATTCTATTGTTGATAAAATTTCTAAAGCCGGTCTCGAAGTTGAAGAAGTTATAGACCAGAGAAAAGCTTTCGAAAAAATGTTGGTTGGATTTGTAAAAGAAGCAAAGAAACATCCTAATGCAGATAAACTTTCACTATGTATTGTAAATGATGGTAATGAAGATTTTAATGTTGTGTGCGGAGCTCCTAATGTTGCTGCTGGACAAAAAGTTGCATTTGCAAAAGTCGGCGCTATAATTCCTTCTAATGGATTAAAACTTGAGAAGGTAAAAATCCGTGGTGAATTTTCTTTTGGAATGATCTGCTCTGAAAAAGAACTTGGTATTGGAGAAAACCACGAAGGCATCTTAGTACTCGATCCACACTTGAAAGAAGGAACATCTCTTGCAGATGCCTTGGGTATGAATGACATTGTTATTGATGTTGCCATAACTCCAAACCGCGCCGATGCTTTAAGTCATATTGGATTTGCAAGGGATTTTGCTGCTATCTTCAAAAGAAAATTCCATTATCCTAAAATTGAATTGAATGAATCCGGCAAAAAATCTTCTGATGTTGCAAAAGTTGAAATTATTGATCCAGAAAAATGTCCCCGTTATGTTGGCAAAGTTGTTTCAGGTGTTACAATAAAAGAATCGCCTGAATGGTTAAAAAAGAAATTGAAAAGTATTGGACTGCGACCAATTAACAATGTAGTTGATGTTACTAATTTTGTTTTATACGAAGTTGGTCAACCGCTTCATGCATTCGATCTTGATAATCTTGCCGGAAATAAAATTGTTGTTAAATGTGCAAATGAAGGAGAAAAATTTGTTACTCTCGATTCAAAGGAGAGAGTCTTATCGGCAAGTGACTTAATGATATGCGACGCAGTTAAAAATGTTGCTATTGCCGGTGTTATGGGTGGTGAAAATTCCGAAGTAACAGAAAAAACAAAAAATATTCTTATCGAAAGCGCATTTTTTAATCCTTCCTCAATAAGAAAAACTGCAAAAAGATTGGGTTTATCTACAGATGCTTCGTTCAGATTTGAAAGAGGAACAGACTATAACATTACTTTATGGGCTGCTCGACGTGCCGCACAATTAATTAAAGAAACTGCCGGTGGAGAAATTCTTAATGGTGAAATAGATGCTTATCCATCACCCTTCGGTATTAGAAAAACAAGTGTTCGATTTAACCGGATAAATAAAATACTCGGTTATAAAATTGAACGGGAAGAAGTTGTAAGTATTTTAAAAGATTTAGGATTTACAATTGAGGAAGTTGATTCTGAAAAAATTACTGTTGGAATCCCCGGTTACAGACATGATGTTGAAAGAGAAATCGATTTGATTGAAGAGGTTGCACGTGTATATGGTTATGATAAAATACCAGATATAATAAACGTTTCAGTCACGCTCGACGAAAAAATTGATCAGGCAAATTTTAATGATAGAGTTCGTAATAAATTGAATTCTCTGGGATTTTACGAGATAATTACTAACTCCTTGCTAAATGCTGAAATCGCTGAAAAATTTGGTTATCCTATAAAAGTGTTAAATCCACAAAGCAGCGAGATGTCACATCTTAGACCCTCCATGCTACCGGGCTTGCTCCAATCTGTATCAAACAATCTTAAGGTGAGTGAAAAAAATCTTAAGTTCTTCGAAATTGGGAAAACATTTGAAAGAAAAAATGATAAGGAAATTTTCTCATTTGAAGATTTCCATGAAATCGATAATCTTATTATTGGATTAAGCGGTTATTCAATACAAACAGAATGGTTCGATAAGGATAAACCGTATGATTTCTACGACTTGAAGGGAATGGTTGAAAGTATTCTTCGCACAGTTCTTCCGGGAACAGGTTATTTAATTCAGGATGCAAACCATAGTAACTTTGATTTATGCTTTAGTTTATCTATTCAGAATGTAACTATTGGTATTGGCGGAAAAGTAAAAGAAACACTATTGAAACTTTTTGATGTTAACCAGGATATTTATGCATTTATTATAAACCTTGATAAACTGAGAGCAGTTAAGCCGGCAGAAAAAGTTTTTACTGAGTTATTAAAGTTCCCTAAGGTTTATAGAGATGTAGCGTTCATTTTAGACAAGACTGTAAGGTCTGATAAAGTTATAGAAATTATTAAACAAGCCAGTTCTAACTTGTTGCATCAGATTAAGTTATTTGATATCTTTCAAAGTGACAGTTTAGGTGAAGGGAAAAAATCTTTAGCATTTCAATTAGAGTTCTACAATGCAGAAAGAACTTTAACTGAGAATGAAATTGAAAAAGATTTTCGAAATATCATCAAATCTGTCGAGAAAAATTTTAATGCACAACTTAGAGGGAATTAGTTGGGTGAAGGTTCAAAATATGATTTGTTTATTGATGAATTAAATGCTCTCGAAAAGCAGATCTATTACTTCATACAAAAAGGTTCGGAGCTGATGGAAGCAAACAGTGCTTTGAACAACAAAATAATTCAACTAGAAAAAGAAAACGACATTCTGAAAAAGAAAATTTCGGAAATTGAATTAAAAGTAAACAAGACTTTATTTAATGAAGGGAATCTATTTGGTTCTGAAACAATTAAATTGGAGGAAAGAGAAGTACTAAAGAATAAAATAAGCGAACTGATAGCAAGAATTGACTATCATTTGCGTTCTTAAAATGATGTTTGATGATGGAATAGACATAAAATGAGCGATAAAAAGAAGCTGAAAGTAAAAATATTTGACAAGGAATATTCACTACTTGTTGAAAATCAAGAAATAGCTGCTGAATTGGCTGAGTACGTAAATAGAATGATGGAAGAAACGAGAGATGAACTACCCGATCAACCTAAAGATACAATAGCGATAATTGCTGCACTAAACATTGCATATGATCTTTTTGTGGAAAAAAATAAATATAGAGAATTCAGCATCCAGGCAACAGATAAAATCAAAAAAATAAAGCTTCTTTTAAACGAATCCAGTTTTATGTCAAGCCCATCATAATTTTACCCGCTCCGTCGGCTTTAGTATAAAAAAGAACTAACAATAAAAAATACCTAAGGGTTATTGACTCACGGCGTGTATTACAGGCCTCACTCCGCTTGCGGAGAACCCAGTAATTCGGGACGGTGGAAGTAAAAAGCGTCGGGCAGTTTCCCGCATTGTATAGGAAAGGGTTCTTTTCCTATGCAAAAGGTCGGCGGCAGCGGTTATATATAAATTTTGTTTAATGGAGGTCTAATGCAATTGGATTTGGTTTTGGTAATAATTATTGCTGGCGCAGCAGCACTTATTTCTTTTGTTTTGGGATGGTTTATTAATTCCAAAATTGGAAAGAACAGTATTGAAAACGCAAAAGAAAAAGCTCAAAAAATAATTGACGATGCAGAAAAAGAAGCAAAACACTTAAAAAGAGAAAAACTTTTAGAAGTAAAAGATGAATGGCTTAAAAAGAAACAGGAATTTGATAATGAAGTTAATTCAAAAAAACAAAAACTTCAGAATCATGAAAAACAGCTTGAAACCAGAGAAGAAAATCTCGAAAAGAAATATGATCTGGTAAATCAGAAAGAAAAAGCTAATAAAGATTTAGAGAAGTCTCTTCTTGTTCAGAAAGAAGATATTGAAAAGAAAAATCAGGAATTGACCCGGTTAATTGCTGAACAGAATGTCCGCCTGGAAAAAACAGCCGGTTTAACTTCGGAAGAAGCTAAAAAAATGTTGATGGAAAATATGATCAACAAAGCTAAGACCGACGCTGCTCAAATGATAAAAGAAATACGCGACCAGGCGAAAATAGATGCTAAAAAGGAAGCTCATCGAATTACAATTCAAGCCATTCAAAGAACTGCGGTAGATCATTCGGTTGAATCTACTGTTTCAGTCGTTCAGATTCAGAATGATGAAATGAAAGGCAGGATTATCGGACGCGAAGGACGCAACATTCGAGCATTCGAAGCCGCTACAGGTGTTGATGTTATTGTTGATGACACACCAGAAGCAGTAATCTTATCTGCATTCGATCAGTTCCGTAGAGAAGTTGCCAGAATTTCTCTTGAACGTTTAATTGCCGATGGTAGAATTCATCCCGCTAGAATTGAAGAAGTAGTTGCAAAAGTCCAGGAAGAATTGGACGAGGAGATTCAGAAGGAAGGGGAAAACACTCTAATTCAGCTCGGACTACATGGTGTTCATAACGAATTGGTTAAACATATCGGTAAAATGAAATACCGTTCCAGTTATGGACAAAACCTTTTACAACACAGCATCGAGGTTGCATACTTAACTGGAATTATGGCTGCTGAGCTTGGGTTCGATACTACAATTGCAAAGAAAGC
>JAGVBL010000015.1 GCA_020059785.1 Ignavibacteriales bacterium
ATCGACATTCTTAAGATTATTACCCGTTGCACCGTTTAATTCTATGAATTTTCCGTTACTAAGTTTTCGTGAACCTGGAATATCAATTCGTTTTTTATTTTTTAAGTACTGAATCGTCAGTGAGTTAATTCCGTTTTTAGATTTAATAATCTCATCCGTATTTCCTCTTACACAAACCTCTCCTCCGTGTTCACCGGCATATGGACCAAGGTCAACTATATAATCAGAACTTTCAATCGTTTCCCTATCGTGCTCAACAACTATAACGGTGTTTCCAATGTCGCGTAAATTTTTAAGTGAATTTATAAGCTTAACATTATCGGATTGATGTAAACCAATACTCGGTTCATCAAGAACATACAAAACTCCTGATAGCTGTGAACCAATCTGTGTTGCCAATCTAATTCTTTGCGATTCTCCTCCTGAAAGTGTATTTGCTCTTCTATCAAGTGTTAGGTAATCAAGTCCAACATTTATCAGGAATTCCAATCGCGATGTAATTTCCTTTAAAATTTGTTTTGCAATAAGTTCTTCGCGACCGGTAAGTTTAATATTCTTAAAAAACAGGAAGCATTTTTCAATCGATACAAATGTTATTTCGGCAATATTTAAGTCATTTATTTTTACTGCAAGTGGTTCTTTTTTTAGTCTTCCACCTTTACAAGTTGAGCAGGTTTTAGTATTCATAAAAGATTCAGCCCACTCACGTATTTTATTCGAAGATGTATTATCATAGTAATGTTTAATGTAATTGATAACACCCCCGAACTTATGCATATAAGTAACTGTTCTACCTCCACCGTATGTATATTTGAAAGGTATTTTTTCTTTAGAGCCATGTAAAAGAACTTCCCATTGTTCGGTACTAAAATTCTTCAATGGAGTATCGTAATTGAAACCGTATTTTTCAGCAATACTTTCAAGTTGATTGAAGAACCAGATATTACGCGGCTTACCTAAAGGAGCTAATCCTTCTTCATTAATTGTTTTATCTTTATCTGGTATTATCATTTGAATATCGAGTTCTTTTTTCTCCCCGAGTCCGTCGCAATCGGGGCAGGAACCGTATGGCGAATTAAATGAGAATGAATTAGGTGCTAATTCCTGGAATCCTATTCCACAATGTGCACATGCAAAGTTTCTACTATACCAATGATCTTCTTCTCCGTCATTTATTATCAGGTTACCATTTCCGTAATTTAACGCTACTTCTACGGATTGACGAATTCTATAACGTGAAGTTGCATTTACTTTCATCCTGTCAACAACAATTTCAATATCATGAGTTTTATATCGATCAACCTTAAAATCATCAATAATTTCTTTTACATCACCATCTACTCTTACTCTTAAAAAACCGTCTCTAATAATTTCCTGAAAAAGTTCCCGGTAATGGCCTTTTCTTCCCCTAATAACCGGTGCAAGGACCTGAATTTTCTTATCATCAAATTCATTTAATATAGTCTCAATAATCTGGTCAGAGGATTGCTTCTCAACCGGTCTACCACAATTGTAACAAAATACTTTTCCAACTCTGGCATACAACAATCTTAAGAAATCGTAGATTTCTGTAACAGTTCCTACTGTAGATCTCGGATTTCCTGCAGTTGATTTTTGCTCTATTGATATTGCTGGACTTAAACCCTCTATCAAATCGACGTCAGGTTTTTCAAGTATATTAAGGAATTGTCTTGCATAGGAAGAAAGAGATTCTATGTACCGCCTCTGGCCCTCTGCATAAATTGTATCGAATGCTAAAGAGGACTTGCCGGAACCGGATAGCCCTGTAATAACTACAAAAGAATCCCTGGGAATTTCAAGATCGATATTCTTGAGGTTATGTTCCCGGGCCCCTTTAATTAATATTTTATTAAACAAGTCCATTTTGATAAATTTGCCAAAGTTCAATTTGTTATTTTAGATAAACAGAAAACTAAAATCAATTTTCCAAAAATATTTTTTTGAAAGAATTACCATCTCATATAACAACAATTATTGATAAAGCTGAATTCCAGTTCAAAGAAAAAGGGTCTCTCTTTATTTCTCAAGTATTTCATGTTCAATCCGAAGAGACAGCTAATAATATTATTAAAGAGACAAGAAAAAAATATTTTGATGCTACACATAATTGCTATGCATACAAACTTAGTAATTGTGCCACCAGGTATTCAGACGATGGAGAACCAAATGGTACTGCCGGAATACGAATCTTCAATGCTATTGCCCATGAAAATCTCTCTAATTTACTGGTGATTGTTACACGATATTTTGGAGGGACAAAACTTGGTGTAGGTCCTCTTGGTAAAGCTTATTATGATTCTGCAATTGAAGTACTAAAAATTTCTAACAAAATTTCGCAGCAACTCTACTTACATGCATCAATCCAATTCGACTTCGAATTTTCCAATCTTGTTCATCGAATGATTTCCAAATTCTCGGTAAAAATAGAAAAAACTCAATTTTCCGATTTCACAATAATTGAGTGTTTAATTCCACATTCGGAAAGAGAAAATTTTGTAAATGAATTGACAATCAATTCCCTTTCTAAAATTAAAATTGAGCTTACAAATCTTAGCCGCTACTTATAATCCTCCAAATGATAAGATTATGATTATTTTTCAATAAAAAGCTGACAAAAATTTTTAATCAGATACTGATATTTTATTTGACTTTATGTCAGGAAGAGTCTAATTTTATGTAGACTAAATCTAAATAGTGGACAAATTTGTGACGCATGAAGCAGCAATAGAGGAATTCCGCCAATATCTGAAAAAGGAAAAGCATAGAATTACACCAGAAAGATTTGAAGTTCTTGATTATGCATTGGACTATGAAGGACATTTTGGTGCAGATGAACTATATGTAAGAATGAAAAGTAACAGTTCTAATGTTTCCCGTGCTACTGTATATAATACTTTAGAACTTCTTGCCTCGTGTGAATTACTTTCCAAGCGGAATTTTGGTGAAAATAAAACCCGTTACGAATCAAACTACGATCGGAATAGTCATGACCATCTTATTTGTATCAATTGCGGTGCAATTAAGGAATTTTCAGAACCGGAAATTGAAAAAATGGTAAAAGAAGTTGCAGAGAAACTTGGTTTCGAACCTACAGGTCACTCATTCAATATTTTTGGTAAATGTTCGAATATTAATTGTAAACATAATAAAAATGCCAAATAGCACGTTAGATAAAGCAAAAAAAGGAAAGATTGTTACAATTGTAAATTTGCCTTCTGGTAATATCCGATCTCAATTAATCAGGCTGGGCTTAACAGAAGGCGGTACTATAAAATGTTTAGAAAGATTACCCGGCGGTACAATTGTCGTTCAAAAAAACCGCCAGGAAATTGCTGTTGGTTACGACCTCGCAAAAAAAATTAAAGTAATTCTTCAATAAAGGATTTTATGAAATCTGATAACATCATTAATGTTGAGAATAACGGTAAATTAAATATTGATAGTTCCGTAAGCGAAATTAATATAAATGAAAAAGTTGTCCTTGTTGGAAATCCTAACGTTGGAAAGTCCTGCATATTTAATTTTATGAGCGGAATGTACGTTGATGTCTCCAACTTTCCAGGAACAACTGTTTCTATAACAAAAAGTCATTTTAATAGTAAAGAAATCTATGATACACCCGGTATCTATGGTGTATCTTCCTTTAATGATGAGGAAAGAGTTGCAAAAGAAATAATACTTGATTCTGAGATAATAATAAACGTTGTAAATGCATTACATCTAGAAAGAGACCTTTTCCTTACTCTTCAATTAATCGACATGGGTAAAAAAGTTTCTGTACTTCTAAATTTTGCAGACGAGATAAAGAAAAGAAAAATAAAAATAGATACTAAAAAGCTCTCTGAACTTTTGGGCGTTGAAATTATAGAGACCTCCGCAATCAATCAAACCGGATTAGATAAAATCAGCTATGCAATTCAAAATGCACGTGTGGGGAATCAGCAGCTTGACCTTCATTTTATGCTTCAAAGTATTATTGATCAATCGATTCCTCAATCGGAAGCACTACTTATTTTAGAAGGTGATGAAGAAACAGCAAATAAATATAACGCTGCATGTGGAACACCTGCTCAAAGGGAAAATATTTATATCGGCAGAAGAAATCGTGTTAATGAAATTGTTGACCAGGTTGAATACCAGGATACTAAATCGGGTGAATTCTTCAATCGAATTGGACGATTATCACTCAATCCAAAAACCGGATTACCAATCTTAGGTGTAATCCTGGTACTGGTATATTTCTTTATTGGTGATTTTGTTTCTCAACAAATTGTAAATTTTACTGAGAATACAATTGGTAAAGGGTTATTTGAATATAATGTAAAATCATTTGTATCTAATTATACCCCCACAACAATAGACGTAAGTATTTACGATGGAAATGAAAACTTGATGAACATTAAGTCGTTCAATTTCCCCGATGGCAAAAATTCTAACAAACAACTCAGCGATGAATTCGTAAGATTTTCCAACCAGCCGGGTGCATCTTCAGAATTTCACTTTAGCAATCCATTTGTTCGACTTTTCTTTGGCGAGTTTGGTGTAATAACAATGACGATTACTTACCTATTATTTCTTCTCTTCCCCTTAGTTATCGGGTTTTATTTTGTTATGGCTTTACTGGAAGACAGCGGGTACCTGCCCCGTTTGGCAACAATGCTCGATAGAACATTTAACAAAATTGGATTAAACGGAAGAGCTGTTATTCCTATTATGCTCGGTTTTGGATGTATTACAATGGCAAACATTACTACACGATTGTTAGGTTCTGAAAGAGAAAAATCGATTGTAACTGCAATCTTACAATTTGTAATTCCATGCTCTGCTCAACTTGCTGTTATTACTGTTCTATTAAGCGGTGCAGGAATTAAACCTCTGCTCATATTTGTCTTTGTTATTGCAACTGTACTTATTACACTTTCTACTATACTCAATAAATTATTGCCGGGTGAAAGCACACCATTATTGATTGATCTACCTATGATGGGTTTCCCTAAACTTAAAAATGTTTTGAAAAAAACCTATTACAGAAGCTGGGGCTTTATGAAAGAAGCCAGTTTCTGGTTCTTTGTAGGTGCATTTGCAGTAGGTATATTTGAAATAACGGGTATTTTGACTATCTGGCAAGATATACTAGCACCTTTAACAACATCCTGGCTTAAACTTCCCAAAGAAGCTGCTAATGCATTTGTAATGGGTATGGTTAGAAGAGATTTTAGTGCTGCCGGACTATTCGATTTGAATTTAACTTCTATGCAAATAACAGTTGCAATTATTACTATAACATTGTTTGTACCATGCATTGCATCTTTTGTTGTTATGCTTAAAGAGCGTGGTATAAAAGAAGGATTAACCGTTTGGGCTGGAACATGGATTACAGCATTCTTTATAGGCGGATTAGTAGCCCAAATTGTAATTTAATTTTTTATGAAACAACACAGCTTACATAAGTACCCATTAATCTGGCGCAAGGATGATTTTTTTATAAAAATCTATTGCTCTATACCGAACGTTGCAACCGGGATATTGTTAACAACCAGTAAAACTGCTTTCATTATCGATCCGGGTGATGGGATATTAAGGGATTTGAATCAGGATGTTGGACCCGAAACAATTTTACGTGTCTCGGATATTTTTATTAGCCATGGTCATCACGATCACATTGGCGGAGTCTGGTCCCTTCTTACATATCTTTCTGTTCTAAGAAGGAAATCTCCCCTTTCAATTTACTTTCCCCAGGGATGTGTTGAAATTGTTAGTATTTATAATGCTTTTAGGAAAGTTTATGGTAAAGAACTTACTTACTCATTAATTTTGAAACCGATTGCAGATGAAAGGAGTTTTACTAAAAATTCAGTTAGAGTAAAACCGTTCTCGGTTAATCATAGAGAATTAAGTCCTGATGGAAATACTTCAATCAAGGTTCCATCACTTGGTTTTAAATTTATATATGATGGTAAATCAATTTGTTATGGCGGAGACACTGCTTACTCAGAAAATTTAGTTAAGTACACAAAAGGTTCAGATTTGGCAATTATCGAAGCCGGTGCAGTAGATGAAGAGAGTTTAAAACTTCATATGACAATAGAACAAGCTTCTAATATCGGATTAACTGCAAAAGAATATTTCTTGGTTCATGTTCCCGAATAATTGTATTTTGCTCACCAAATATTTTAAACCACCTTTAATCGAGGAAGTAATGAAAAGATTCTTCTATATAATTTTTCTTTTTGTTGTTTCATTTTCTGTTAATGCGCAGAAGACCTGGAAGGATTCTGAAATAACATCTAAGGATATAAAAGCTCACATTTTTTACCTTGCATCAGATGAAATGAAAGGCAGGTTCACCGGAACAAAAGAAGAACAAATGGCCGGTGATTATATACGTGACCAATTCAAATCCTATGGACTTTTACCATTAATGGGTGGAAATTATTTCCAATCATTTCCTTTTATAGAAAAAGTTGAATTAACTAAGGCTAATTCGGTCTCGTTGAGTATTAACAACAAGAAAAAGATTCTAAAGGTTAAACAGGATTTTATAACTGCACCATTTTCCGGAAAAGCAAGCGTATCCTCACAACTGGTATTTGTTGGTTATGGAATTTCAGCTTCAAAACTTAATTATGATGATTTTTCAGGAGTTGATGTAAACAACAAAGTAGTAATCGCATTACGTTATCACCCAGAACACGACAGTTCAAAATCTGAATTTGAACGATATTCATCCTATAGACAAAAAGCTTCAGCAGCACGGGACAAAGGTGCAGCGGGAATTATTTTTGTCAATGGTCATTTACCAAAGAATAATGAAGATCAGTTGATGGAATTAAGATACGATGGAGCCGGTTCTATTAAAGATTTTTCCGTTCTTCAACTAAAAAGAAATATTCTTGATGACATTTTAAAAGCAGAAGGACTTAGTCTGCTTGATATTCAGAAAAAA
>JAGVBL010000094.1 GCA_020059785.1 Ignavibacteriales bacterium
ATTTCTTGCAAGTGCCAACTGTGCAATATTTGTAGGTGCTTCCGTAGATTTTGCAGATATCGATAACAGAACATACACAATTGATCCGAACAAGCTTGAAGATAAACTAAAATATTATTTATCCAGAGGTAAAAAAGTTAAAGCTGTTGTTGCGGTTGACTTTGCCGGCCATCCTTGCAATTGGGCTGCACTCTCAACATTAAAAAAGAAATATGATTTTCAATTGGTAAACGATTTTTGTCATGCCCTTGGTGCCGAATATAAAAACGATATTCAATACGCTGCTAAATATGCTGATGCGGTCAATCTGAGCTTTCACCCAGTTAAACATATTACTACCGGCGAGGGTGGAGCCGTTCTTACAAACAATCCCGAAGTTGATAAACGCATTAAGATTTTACGCACACATGGAATGACTAAAGACGAATCAATATTGGAGAAGAACGATGGACCGTGGTATTATGAAATGCACGAGGTGGGATTCAACTATAGAATTACAGATTTCCAATGCGCTCTCGGAATAAGTCAATTAAAAAAACTAAACAAGTTTATTAAAAAAAGAAGAGAGATTGCCGAATATTATGATCGGTTTTTTGATGGAAGAAATGAATTTATTATCCCTTATGTTTCTAAAAAAGTTAAACATGCATACCACTTATACCCTCTTCAAATAAAATTTGACGAGCTCAATATAAACAAGAAAGACTACTACAATCGTTTGAAAGAACTTGGCGTTGTTTTCCAGGTACATTACATACCTGTTCATCTTCAACCGTTTTACAGAAAAAATTTCGGTTTCAAACCGGGTGATTTTCCAATAGCAGAAAAATTTTATGAGCGCGAAGTTTCAATTCCAATTTACCCGACATTAACCAAAATTGACCTAACAAAAATTTCCAGATCAATCATTAAAGCTCTCGGCTTAAAATGAAAGTCTCTATAATTACAGAAGGATTTGAAAACACTGGTCATGGTCATATTACACGCTGCCTCTCGTTATACCAGGCGTTTGCCAGTCGTAATATTTTCCCCACCATCTATGTTAACGGCGATAAACATGCTCAATCCCTTCTTATAAATTGCCGTTACGAAATTCTCGACTGGCTTACACATCCTGCTAAGCTCATTAAATTCATTAATAATAGTGATATTATAATTGTCGATTCTTATTTAGCCGGTAAAGAGTATTACAACAACTTTGCAAAGCTATCCCGGCTCTCACTTTTTATGGATGACAACATGCGGATCGATTATCCTGAAGGAATAATTCTAAACGGTACAATTAACTCTGAAAATTTTCCTTACAAAAAAACAGATAATGAATTTCTTCTCGGGTCAAAATATATTCCGATAAGAAAAGAATTCTGGAATGTTCCTTCGCGAAAAATTAATAAAGATATTTTATCAATCCTTATCACATTTGGCGGTCAGGATATTCGAAACTTAACCCCGGATATACTTAATAGTATAAATGATAATTACCCTGATGTAATTAAAAACGTTGTTGTGGGAAGCGGGTTTAAGTGTATCGACAGGATAGAAAAGCTCAAGAATAACAATATGTTTTTACATTTTTCTCCCGATGCGGAAAAAATGAAAGAACTAATGATTTCCAGTGATATTACAATTACTGCTGCCGGGCAAACTCTATATGAACTGGCCGTAACAGGAACTCCAACTATTGCAATTGCAGTAGCTGAAAATCAGTCCAATAATATACGTGAGTGGAAAAAGAAAGGGTTTTTGCTTGATGTCATTCAACATAATGACCGGTTTTACCTGCGTAAGGTTAATGAACAATTAAAAAAATTGGAAAGCTTATCAGTAAGAAAAAAATTAAGTAAAATTGGTAGAGATAATGTTGATGGTCAGGGTCCGGCAAGAGTCATCAATTATCTTATTGAAAAGTCATGTGAAAAAAACGGATTTTATTTACGCAAAGCCGTTCAGTCTGATTCTGAAAAAGTCTACAATCTTTCCAATGATCCATCCGTCCGGCAGAACTCAATAAACACACTTCCTATTGAATGGGAAGGTCATCAAACATGGTTTGCCGATAAAATTGAACGGGACAATTATGCTTTCTTTCTGGCTTTTGATAATAAGGATAATTTTATCGGTCAGATCCGGTTTGAAATAAATGACGATTCCGCTGTAACTTCTATAAGCATATCAGGAGATTTTAGAGGTAAGGGTCTTTCTAAAAAAATAATACAATTGGGTTGTTCAAAAATATTTTCGGAACATCATCATCTTAAAAATATTATTGCTTATATTCGTCCGGAAAACAATGTTTCTATAAACAGTTTTACATCTTCCGGTTTTTCACTTGATCGCGATGAATTAATTAATGGACATATCTTTATGAAATATATTTTGAACCGTCCGGAATAATGAAAATGAAAATAGGAAATATCGAAATTGGTGAGGGTAACAGAGTTTTTATAATTGCTGAACTTTCCGCCAACCACAATCAACAATTTGATATTGCCGCTGAATCAATAAGAGCAATTAAAGATTGCGGCGCCGATGCCGTTAAACTGCAAACTTATACGCCGGATATATTAACAATAGACAGCGACAAAGAATATTTCAAAATTCAGCAAGGAACCATCTGGGACGGCACCACGCTTTATAAACTTTATCAGAAAGCATATACACCATGG
>JAGVBL010000411.1 GCA_020059785.1 Ignavibacteriales bacterium
GAGGAGGTTGTGTGAAGAAATTATTACAATTATTTGTAATCGCAGTTCTATTTTCAACAAGTATCTATGCTGGCGGTTTCCAAACCGGAACTCAAAATGCCAGAGCTATGGGAATGGGTAGTGCATTTGTTGGTATGGTTCCCGATGCATCAGCTATCTATTTTAATCCAGCCGGGTTATCAAATTTTAAGGGCTTCAATTTAGTTATGGGTACAACTTTAATTATGCCCAAAGTTGATTTTACCGGACCAACACCTTTAACTACAACTACTTCTACTGTTGAAAGAACTTTTACTCCAATAAATTTTTATGCTGCTTATACTATGGATAACGGACTTTCCATTGGTTTAGGGGTTAATAATCCTTATGGTCTTGGCTCTGAATGGCCTGAAACATGGCTCGGTAAGAGACTTGCTCAAAAAACTGAACTAAGAACATTCTATATCACTCCAACTGTTGCATATAAAGTTAATGACTATTTCTCGGTTGGCGGCGGATTTTCTTATATAGCATCAGATGTTCAATTTGTTCAGGTAATTGATATCCCTGTTTTAGCAGCAGGATTACCGGCAGCTCCTAATATTAAAGTTAATCTGGAAGGCGATGGCGATCCGGCAATTGCCTGGAATTTAGGTTTACTATTTAAACCAACAGATTGGGCTTCTTTCGGATTCTCATTTAGAAGTGAAGCAACTTTGAATTTTAACGGCGACTTAACTTTTATTGGTCTTACCAATGCAACTCATAAAGTTCTTTTCCCTGATGGCAAAGGAAAATCTAAACTTGTTATGCCGTGGGATATGAGATTTGGTGTTTCTTTAAAACCAATGAAGGATTTAACTGTTAACACAGATCTTATGTTTGTTGGCTGGGAAAGCTACAAACAATTAGAAGCCGATTTTGAAACAAATACTTCTGTGTGGAAAGACTTATTATCGCCAAAACATTGGAACAATACATTCGGATTAAAAGTCGGTGCTGAATATTTGATTAATAATTTAGCTTTACGTGCCGGTTATGTTTACGATGGTTCTCCAATCCCAACAAAATATATGGATCCTTCATTACCGGGTGCTAACCGTAATGAATTTACTGTTGGTGTTGGTTATCAGTTTACACCAAATATTAGGTTTGATGCTGCTTATCAATTCATTTCATTTACTAATGATGTGTCTGATTCAGCTCTTCCTTTCAATGGTAAATACGAAAATTCAACAAACTTATTTGGATTTAACCTGGCTCTCAGTTTTTAATTCGATCTTTCATTAGGTATTATCCCGCTTTCTTGAATAAAGTAAGCGGGATTTTTTTTATACATGATTATTTTTTTAGTTAAATTAACCATTGAAAGTTGATAAGTTATTCTACAATGAAAATACAGTATCTCTTTATTTTGATTCCTCTTTTTTTTGCTGCTTGTTCTACATCCCCAGAAACTCAAAAAGAGAATGGAAAGGGGGAGCCGGAATTCTATTTATTTGATGATGTTGAACATATTGATTCGGTTGAAGCTGCATTACCCGGGGAACCTGAAGATATTAAGGACACGGTTAAACAAAGAACAGAGGAAATTAAACAACAGGACTTAGATACCGCAGATAAAAAATATGATAAATATATTATCCAGCTTGGAGCATTCTCTTCAAAGGAACGCGCTGAAAGTTTTATCAGAGAAAATCAGGATAAAATTTCTTATCTGATGACTATTGTACGTAAACAACAGAATAATCTTTACTATGTGCAGATTCCTCCATTCCAGAACCGTGCTGATGCTGAATCTGTTAGAAACACTTTATGGAAGATAATTGCATTTAAGGATGCTTTCATTGTTACGGAATAGAAAGTTTTCAATAACTGTCTTAATTTGTTCTTATGTATAAGGTTATTTTATTTATTGAAAAAATCTTCGCAAATATAATTCTTAAGAATTTGTTTGCAATTTCAATGAATAATTATAATCTTTTAATAGACGATTAATAACAATTAAAGGGGAATAAAGTGGCATTCTCATTAAATAAGATTATGCTTATCGGAAATCTCGGAAATGATGCAGAGCATCGGTTTACGACAAACAATACGTCAGTTTCAACATTTTCTATTGCTACATCTAGAGGTTATAAAGGTAAGGACGGAAATTGGGTAAACGAAACTACCTGGCATAACGTTGTAGCTTACAGTCTTCCTGATTTTTATAAGGAAGCACTAAAGAAGGGCAAAAAGTTTTATGTTGAAGGAAGAATCTCTAAAAGAGATTATACTGATAAGGATGGTATTAAACGCTATATAAGTGAAGTAATCTCCGAGAAGCTGATTCCTTTGGAAGGTAGAGAATCTGGTGGGGAATCATCAATGGAAAAAACTTCTTACGAGCCGAGTGTTGATTCTGCGGCAGATGTAGACGATCTCCCGTTTTAACTTGTAGAACAAGATAGGATAATTCATATTTGGACATCGATTGGTTAGTAAGGGTATCGTTACTGATTATTTCATTATTGCTTTCAGCCTTCTTTTCAGGTTCTGAAGTCGCTCTCTTTTCACTTGATAAAAAAAGAATAAGAGAATTAAAAAAATCTCACCGGATTGTTGGAAGTTATATTCAAGTTCTACTTGATAATCCAAAACGACTTTTAGTTACTATCCTACTGGGTAATACAATTGTAAATATTTCCGCCTCTATTATTGCAGTATTAATTGCAATAGACGCTGCTGAATATTTTAGAATCTCAAAAGAAATTGCTCTGTTAATTCAGATTGTTTTATTAACGGTAATAATTTTATTTATTGGTGAAATTACACCTAAACTCTGGGCTAATAAATTTCCGATTCAATTTGCCCGGATGGTTGCTGTTCCACTTTACTGGTTTAGCATTATATTCTATCCTGTTGCTAAAATAATTACCGATATACTTAAGTTTATTACGGCAAAGATAAAACCTGATAAAGTGCGGACTGCTCTTAAAGAAATTGAAATTTCGGAATTAGCCGATTTTGGTGCCGAGAAAGGTACTTTTGAAGAGGGTGAAAGCGAAATTATTCAAAGTATTGTCGATTTCAAAAATGTTACTGTACGGGAAGTAATGACTCCGCGTGTTGATATTGTTGCTGTGGCAATTGATACGGATTTTGATGAACTGATGAAAGTAATTACTGAATCCGGTCATAGCCGTATTCCGTTATATGAAAATAATCTCGACAACATAATAGGGATAATCTATGCTAAGGATCTTTTACCTTACTTAAGAAATTCTGAACTTAGAAAAACACTCTCGCTAAAAAAGATTGCTCGCGATGCTATGTTCGTTCCCGAAACTAAAATGATTAATGACCTTTTACATGAATTCCAGGATAAAAAGATGCACCTTGGAATTGTAGTTGATGAATATGGCGGAACTGCCGGATTGATTTCTCTTGAAGATGTTATCGAAGAAATTGTAGGTGATATTAGAGATGAATTCGACAGGGAAGAAAAACAGATTAATAAGTTGAATGATAATTCATATTTGGTTTTAGGGAAAGTATCAATTGATGAATTAAATGAATTGCTGGAACAGGATTTTTCTTCAGAGAATGATGATTATGATACTGTCGGCGGTTTCATTTTCAATCAAGCCGGTATTATACCGCAGCAAGGATTTCATTTTACTTATAATAACTATAAATTTACCGTCAAAGAAGTTGTAAATAAAAGAATTAATAAAGTGCATATAGAGAAAATACCCGGGATTGTTGATTAATGAAGAAAGGTTGTTTTCTAACCGGAATTACTTTGTTTACAATTATTATTGCTGTTGGCTTATTCCTTTACCGAAAATACTGGCCGGAAATTAAAGAAGCCGGTAAAGAAAAAATTATGAATGTTGCTCTTAATGAGATGTATGATAAAATTAATTCACTTGAGAAATCCGCTTACCAGGATTCTTTGAAATTACTTTTACGTAAAAACGTTATGCTTCTGAAGCAAAATAAAATTAATGATGGAATGAATAAATTCGGGGAATTCATGGAACAGACCAGGTTTTTTATTAACGATGGTAAAATTGATTCACTTGAATTCACTGCTTTAAAAAATATGGTTAGATGAAATGAAAGATCAACGTAAGACCGAGATACGTGTTGGAATAACTGTAATCTTAGCACTTTTTATAGTTCTCTGGATATTTGGCTGGGCTAAAAATATTACTGTTAATGCAAATAGAAAGGAAATTAAAGTTGAGTTTAGTTCGGTTGCCGGGTTAGAAATTGGCGACCCCGTTACTATCAATGGTGTTCGCAAAGGCTACGTTGATGAAATAAAAATCAATAACAATACAGTATTAGTATTACTTAATCTTGATTCCGATGTTGCCTTAAAGGAGGATGCAAAATTTTATATTATGATGCTCGATTTAATGGGCGGCAAAAAAGTTGAAGTGAACCCCGGTAGTGGGTTAAACGAACTGAATTATTCCTCAACTCAACAGGGAAAATTTTTAGGTGATATATCAACTGCGATGGCAGTATTCGGTTCTGTTGAAAATGACCTCGTGGATGTAATAAAAGAAGTTAAAGTAACCCTTTCGAATCTTAACACTACACTAACCGATCAGGAGTTTAATAAGGATCTGCGAACATCATTAAGAAATTTAACACGGCTTACTGAAAATCTTAATACCCTGATTGCTTCCAATAGATCTGAAATTAATGAGTTGTTAAAATCAGGGATTGACCTTACAAAATCCGTTAATGTATTTCTCTCTACAAATAAGGACTCAATTAGTGCTACCTTAACTTCATTACGTAAGACGTTAGAAGAATCAAAAACATTGATTACAAGGGTAAACGAATTTATTGATCAAACAAACGAAAACAAAAATAATTTAGGTAAACTTATCAACGATCCAGAAATAGTAAACGATCTTAAATCATCCCTTAATCAGTTAAAGGATCTAACCAGACTGCTACTTGAACAACTGAAAAAAGAGGGAATTAAAGTAGATGCGAATATCAATCTCTTCTAAAATTATTACATCTCTTTTTTTACTTTTAATCTCTACTCAACTTATAATAGCAGGAGGTAATCCTGTCCGTTCAAAAAACGGAATGGTTGTTACGGCCAGCCCTTTAGCTTCAGATATCGGTGCAAAAATATTGAGTCAGGGCGGTAATGCAATAGATGCTGCAGTTGCAGTAGGATTTGCATTAGCAGTTACATATCCCATTGCCGGTAATATTGGTGGTGGTGGATTTATGGTAATTCATTTGGCGGATGGGACCAATACAACCCTGGATTTTAGAGAAACTGCTCCACTGGCAGCATTCGAAAAAATGTACCTCGATAGCTCTGGTAATTATGCCCCGGAAAATAGTCAGCTCGGGTGGAAATCTGCCGGAGTTCCCGGAACTGTGCACGGTTTGATAACAGCTCTAAATAAATATGGATCGATGCAGTTAAAAGAAGTTATTCAACCGGCTATTGATCTTGCCGAAAATGGTTTTATTTTAACCTACGATATAGCCAATTCAATAAATGCTTATTACGATGACTTTATGAAATATGAATCCTCAAAAAAAATATTTACAAATAACGGAAAGAAATTTTTAGAAGGGGATTTGTTTATTCAAAAAGATTTAGCAAATACACTTAAGTTAATTAGAGATAAAGGGATAGATGGATTTTATAAAAAGGAGATTGCCGAAAAGTTTGTCGCAGAATCACAAAAGAATAGAGGCATCTTCACATTAAAGGATTTTGAAGATTACAAAACTATAGAGCGTGAACCTATTATCGGTTCATACCGCGGTTATAAAATTGTTAGTATGGCACCTCCTTCATCAGGCGGAATTTGTTTGGTCCAGGCATTAAATGTTCTTGAGAATTTTAATTTTACGAAAGATGAGTGGGGAAGCAGTCGTTATTATCATTTATTAGTTGAGACACTTAAACGGGTTTATGCAGACAGGTCGTTTCATCTTGGCGATCCGGATTTTTATCCAGTACCAGTTGGGTTTTTAACATCAAAAAAATATGGAAGTAACATTGCTAACTTAATAACCGATAAAGCGTTACCTTCAAATAGAATAAGTGCAACCAATCTTAAATATCATGAAAGTGAAGAAACAACTCATTATTCTGTTGCCGATAAATATGGGAATGCAGTAAGTACAACCTACACAATTAATAGTGCGTTTGGAAATAGAATTATAGTTGAAGGACTCGGCTTCTTGCTTAATAACGAAATGGATGATTTTAGTTCCAAACCCGGAGCACCAAATCAATTTGGGTTAATCGGAAGTGCAGCTAACTCAATTCAACCTAAGAAGCGGATGCTTAGCAGTATGACGCCTACAATCGTTTTGAAAGACGATAAACCATTTATGGTTATCGGTTCTCCGGGTGGTTCTACAATTATTACACAGGTACTTCAGACAATTCAAAATGTAATTGACTTTGGAATGAATCTCTATGATGCTATTGCTGTTCCCAGAATTCATCATCAATGGCTCCCGGATGAAATCAATTACGAAAACCACGGTCTATCTGAAGATGTTAAACGAAACATGACGGAAAGAGGACACATTATTGGTTCTATTAAATCCCTTGGAAGAATGGAAGGAATTTTAATCGACATCAAAAAAAATGTTTTTTATGGAACATCCGATCCGCGAGGATACGGCAAAGCTACGGGATATTAAAATGGTTTTAGGAATCGGAATCGACATTATAGAAATTAACCGTATAAAGAAGAGTATTGACCGATTTGGAGACCGCTTCTTAAAGAAAATATACACTGCTATTGAACTGGAGTATTGCTTAAAAAAGAAAAATAAATATCAGCATTTAGCTGCACGCTTTGCGGCTAAAGAAGCAATTTACAAAGCCTTGTCTAATGATACCAATGAAGTATATAGCTGGCAAGATGTTGAAATTTACAACGAAGTAAACGGCTTACCAAAAGTAAAGTTTTATGGAAATCTAAAGGATTACCTTAATCATGGTAAAGAACTTAAGATTTCTATGAGTCACTCCGATAACTATGTCACATGCGTAGCAATTCTGTATGCTACAAAGTAAAATTATCCTGAAAAATTCAATAGAAAGAGTTAAACTAAGGTAAGTGAAATAAGAGAAAGAAGATACGGATATGAGAACCGACACTAAAAGTGTGCAATTATTACC
>JAGVBL010000209.1 GCA_020059785.1 Ignavibacteriales bacterium
ATCCATAGCACTTGGATACATTCAAGGGATTGCTACAAAATTTTCACAAGGGATTGTAGCTGAAACAAAAGATAAACTCGGCATGAAAATTTCATTAAGCGGATCTTTAATTCCAGAGGTTCGAGTTTGGTATAACCCGGAGATGAAGACACGTAATTATATGGTGCCAGGAATTTTAGGACTTATCTTAATGATTTCGACAATCTCATTAATGTCAATGGCAGTTGTAAGAGAACGTGAGATTGGAACGCTTGAACAATTGATAGTTACACCTATAAAGAATTATCAACTCATACTCGGCAAACTTATTCCCTTTACACTAATTGGTTTTGTTGTTTTAATAATTGTAATGATAATTATGACTCAGTGGTTTGGAATTGTTGTCCGAGGCAATAAACTGTTTCTTCTTTTCACCGCATTACTTTTTGTCCTATCGAATTTAGGCATAGGATTATTTATTTCCACGGTATCGAAAACACAACAACAAGCAATGATGGCTTCTGTCTTCGCGATAATGATGCCGATGATTTATCTATCTGGTTTTGCTTTCCCAATAGAAAATATGCCACTGACCGTGCAATATATTACTTATGTAATACCTTTGAAATATTTCATAATTATTATTCGTGGCATATTGTTAAAGGGTATCGATTTTTCATCTTTATGGTTTGAGACTTTAATACTCTTTGTTATGGGAGTAACTCTCTTGATATTTAGTTCGTTAAGGTTTAGCAAAAAAATTGAATAAAATGATTTATTCAAAGAATCAGACAGGAATCAATGAGCAATATAGATTTTGATACAAAGAAAGCGGCATACTACGATGACTTAGCTCGTAAAGCTGTTTTCGGTTATGATCAGCTTTTTATTATGGCGTTATCTCTTTTAGTGGAGAAGCAGAATGAATCCGCAAATGTTTTAATAGTGGGTTGTGGCACCGGAATAGAATTAATTACTTTCGGAAAATTAATGCCCACTTGGCAGCTGACTGGAGTTGATCCTTCCGAAGAAATGATAAATATTTCAAAGAGCAAAGTTGAAGATCACAAGTTAAATGATAGGGTTACACTGCATCATGGTTTTGTAGAAGATTTACCTGAAGAAGAAAAATATGATTCGGCCACGCTGATATTTGTTATGCGTTTTATTCATGAAACCCACAAGAAATTATCGTTATTAAAAAACATTGCTCAACGATTAAGACCCGGCGCAAAACTCGTCATTGTTGATCAGTATGGAGACCCAAGCCAGGATCAATTTCAAAACATGACGAACGCATGGAGAAATTTCATGAAGTTTGGGGGTGTACCAAGTGAATTGGTAATTAAAATATCTGTCCAAGCAATTGAACTAGGTTTATTTACTGAACCGGAGATACAAAAATTGCTTTCGGAATCTGGATTCGAAAAACCAAACCGCTTCTACAATTCTTTTACGCATGGCGGATGGGTCGCTCTAAAAAAATAGCGAGTTAATGAATTCCATGGAGGTAGTATGAATACTAAATTTTACTCGGCGAATTTATATTTTATCCTTTATTTGATAATTGCTCTTCTCGTAGGAGCAAACATTCAATCACTTGCCCAATCAAATTTTTATGAGCGTTTACCATCAGGGCTATCAAATAATTTGAACACTGGTTATACAGATACAGCTGAAGTAAAAAGCGATCAAGAAAAGAAATATTTTCTTCCGGCAGTCGAAGTTATTGGCTTGAATTTTAGTGTTTGGGCTTATCATAGATATTTAAGCGGCGAAGGCTGGTCGAACATAAGCTGGGAATCTATTCAAAATAATTTCAAGACAGGATTCGAATGGGATGTTGATGGATATCTGATGAATCAATTCTGGCATCCATATCATGGTTCTAACTATTATAATCTTGCACGTTCAAATGGTCTCGGGTTTTGGGAGTCAGCTCCATATGCATTTGGCGGCAGCTTAATGTGGGAATTTTTTATGGAAAACCAAGCTCCATCATATAATGATATTGTAAACACACCAGTAACAGGAATTATTTTAGGGGAGATTTCTTTTCGCGTTTCGAATTTGATTATTGATGAAAGCGCCGTCGGGTTAGAAAGATTTTTTCGAGAGTTCTCTTCGACTCTTATTAATCCTATGCAAGGATTCAACCGTTTGATTAGAGGCGATATGTGGAAAGATGGTAAACCAAATAAGCGTTCTAAATTTAATGTGATTGTATCTTCTGGGGTTCATAACGTTTTTTTTAGCAGCAAAATGAACAATAGTAAATCGTACGTAGCAATTATATCGGACTTGAATTACGGTGATCAATTTTCAGTTTCAGATCACCAAAGACCTTTCGATTATTTTACGCTGCATACAGAGGTTAATATAGCACAGGGCGATAATATTGTTGGAATTTTTGCAAGCGGCGTTCTTTGGGACACTAAATTAAAATTATTCGAAAAATCAAAAAATGTTATAGGCATTTATAAAGAGATCGACATTTATATAAATACAGTCTATAAGCTTTCAGCAACAAGTGTTACTGGACAAATAATTAATACGGAACCTTTATCCTTATCAGTTTCTCTGCAAAACTATTTCGGGTTATCTGCGATATTAATGGGCGCCACTAACTCACAATATTCCTCCGAATTCGGAAAAGACTATAACATCGGTCCAGGTGCCAGTGCAAAAATTGGTGCTAAAGTTATTATTAAAAACTTTGGAGAGATTTATTCGAACTATAAAAGATTTTGGATTCACACTCTGAGCGGAGCCGAAGGTGAGGAGTTTGTTGGCTTACTGAATATCGGTATTAACTATCAACTATTTGAAAATAGTTATTTGGGATTGGATTTCCTTTTGTACGAACGATACGGGGATTACAAAAATTTCCCAAACACTCAGGATACAAATTCAGCGCTTAGAGTCTACCTTAAACAAAATATTTGAAGTATAGGATTCACAAACAAAAGGAAAAGAAATGAAAACAAATATATTCAAAATAATTGCAGCCGTGATTGCAATTATTTTCAGTCTTCTAACAATAGTGGAAGGATCTACAGTTTTGCTTGGAATATCCGAGCAGGATTATACTGTATTTAAACCTTTGTTAGTTTATAATGTAATAATGGGCGTAGTTGGTTTGTTTGCTGGAAGTATAATTTGGTTTAACCCTAAAAAAGCAATGACATATACAGAAATTATTTTAGCAGCACACATAACAGTTATGGTAATAGTGATTTTCATTTATCTTTTGAGCACTGCAGTTGCAATGCACAGCGTACAAGCTATGCTTGTCCGGGTAGTAGTCTGGCTTGTAATCACTTTATTAGCTAGGAAATCGAATCAATCAGTTGTCAATCAAAATAATGTTAATAAGCAATAAAAAGGTAATAATTATGAGAAATAAAAGTGTTGCACTTTTAGTAGTAATGCTATTTGCAAGTGCGTACTTTGCACAAAATAAAATTTCTTTACTCGATACTGAAAAAGTAACTGAATATTTGGAGCTTACACAAGTGCAAACCAAAATTATCAATCCAAAGATTGAGCAGATAAAAAAA
>JAGVBL010000400.1 GCA_020059785.1 Ignavibacteriales bacterium
CCATATCGTAAGTATCAATTACTTTTATTGAGCCATCGGGATAATAGAAGTATGATGTGCCATCCAGAATATCGTTTTTGTAATTAGCTTCTAAAGCAACAGTTCCGAAATCATAATAAACTTTACTTTTTCCTTGGAGCTTATCATCAACATAATTTCTTTCAACTTCCAGGGCTCCGTTTTCAAAAAATATTTTTGATAGTCCATTCAGTTTACCGTTTTTGTAACTCCATATTGATTGTAAAGCGCCGCTCTTATAATAAGTTTTATTGAAGCCTTCCTGAATATCATTAACATAATTAGGTTCTGCCCATAATTCACCGGTTTCATAATACCATCTTGATAAACCTTCCAGTTTACCGTTCACATAATTCCATTCCATACTTTTTGTGCCGTCATCAAAATACCAGATAGAAATTCCTTCTTCCTTTCCATTTTTAAAAAACCACTCTTTCCATAATTTGCCGTTTTGATGGTACTCTTTATAAACTCCATTCTTAATCCCGTTTTCGAAATAACCTTCGGATTTTATTCTTCCGTTGGGATAAAATTCTTTTTTCAGGTCCTGTGCACCTATCGTTGAAGCAATAATCAGTATTGCAATTAGAAATTTCATAGTTCCAGCTTTCATTTGTGCCAAAATTAAAAAAAAGTTACAACGTGTGTAAGTCATAAAATATTCATATGTAATAATCATCAAAACAATAGTAAAATTATGATCAAATAATTAGATTGCAATAAAAAAGAGCGAGAAATGTTCAACTCATTTACCAAAGTTTATTTTTATGATGCCGACCCGGCCGGAATTATTTTTTATGCAAGTCTGTTTAAATTTGCTCATGCAGCATACGAAGATTTTATGAGAAGTTTAAATATCGGTAGAGATCTGTTTTTTGATAGGGAAGTTGTTCTGCCGATAGTTCATGCCGAAGGAGATTATTTAAGACCAATAAAAGTAGGAGATGAATTAATAATTGATGTCTGGGTTTCGCAATTAATGAATTCTTCTTTCGAACTCAGTTATAAAATTCACCAGGTGGATCTTCATGTATCTGCAACTGCAAAGACTGTTCATGTTTGTGTTTCTAAGAAGAGTTTTAAGAAAACGGAATTACCAAAGGAATTGTATTCAAAATTATCAGAACATTTACTTAAGTAGTTCGATCAGTTCTTCTTTTTCAACTTTGCCAAGATCATTTCTCGGAATCTTTTCAAGGAAATAAAACTTTTTAGGAACTTTAAAGGAAGCCATCATATTTCGTAGTTGTTCCTTTAGTTCATTTGCAGTTATGCCGCTATTTGTTACGATTGCGGCGCAGATAATTTGTCCCCATGTTTCATCCGGTTCAGCAAATACATAAGTATCGATTATCGAAGGGAGCTGAATAATAAATTGTTCAACTTCCTTCGGATTTACATTTTCGCCGCCGGTTACAATCAGGTCTTCCCGGCGTAATTCTATGTGTAAAAAACCTTCGTTATCTAACCAACCGAAATCACCCGTTCTATAATAGCCGTCTGTTAGTTTTTTGTTCGATTCATTGGTATCGGAAAAATATTCTTTAAGCAATGATTTACTTCTGATAAAAATCTCCCCCTGTTTATAAGATTCTAAGAAAGAACCATTATTATCTGCAATTTTAATTTCGGTATCACCTAACGGCTTACCAACAGATTCGGGTTTACCGGAAAAGTCCTCAGTAGATAATGCTGATACCATCGAACACGTTTCGGTTGAACCATATACTTTTACAATTGGAAATCCATTGTTAATTGCTAAAGAACATAGAGCAGTATCGAGGTGCCCGCCGCCAAGATAGAGCTGTTTGAGATTTTGATTTGGAATAGCCTTATTATCAATTAATTGTTTAAGTGTTGTAGATACTAAAGAGACGTGAGTAGGATTGTATTTTACAAGCGCATCGATAATGTCAATATAACCTGTTGTTTCCGGTAATGTTAATGTTGCACCTGAAATAAGAGAACGGATAATTATCATAAATCCGCCGATGTGATAAAACGGCAACGAACCTAACCAGATATCACTTTCCGATAGCGGTGAGAATGAATGTGTGAGTAAAACACTTTGATAGAGATTATTGAACGTGTGAACTACAGTTTTAGGCTTGCGTGTACTACCGGATGTGAAAAGAATGAGCGCCGTATTATTCAAATCGAAATTGCTTATTATATTTTCCGGGATACGTGAGAGATATAATTCGTTGATCAGCAATACACCGGCAGACTTTATACTTTTTACTTTATCAATGCCGGATAAATCTGCTAACAGAAATTTTGCATCTGTAAATTCCGTTTGATATTCAATCTCTTCAAATGTATTTCTGGTATTAATTAAAACCGGAATAGCACCTACCAGCCATAAAGCATTAATTGTAAAAATAAATTCCGGAGAGTGCTTTAATAATACTGCAATTTTATCACCGGGTAGAATTCCTTTTTGCAGTAATGCAGCTGAGAGTCTGGCAGATTGTTCGAAAAGATAAGAATAAGATAGTGACGACTCTCCGTATATTATTGCTGGTTTCTGCCCGTACTTTTTACTTTGTTCCAGCAGCCAGTTTGTTTTGTTAGTAACAAAGTTCATAATTCAATTTCAAATTTAGGAGGGAATAATTTATTATCGAATTTGATTCTGCCATTGTAAATACAAAACGGATCATCAATAATTTCATTTAGTAAATATTCTGATACTGCCAATCCATGTGCATAGTGGTGTTTAGTAAGCGATGCAAGAAATAAGAGCATGCTTCGTCCAACAGCGGTTTCAAATGCAGAAGAAATTATCAGGTTAACATTTTTTGTTTCTGCGAGTTTGATCATTTCTATCAGCTTAAAAACAGATCCGGTAATCATCGGTTTGACTACAAGATACTTAAAAGTTCGGTTAACAATATACATCTCCAGATCATCCATTGAAGTTATAGGGAAATCCAAGGCAATAGGAATGGGACTTAACTTAGAAAGTTTAGTCATACAATCGGCATGGCTACACGGGTCTTCGATAAATTGAATGTTGTAAGGTGATAATTGTTGAAGGTAATTATAAGCAGTGTCAATATCCCATGCGCCGTTTGCATCAAGACGCAAATTAATTTCTTCGGGGAAATTTTTTCTTACTAATTCTATGATACGTAAATCATCATTAAAATTATTGCGTCCAACTTTCAATTTTATAGTTTTATAACCAGAACTAATATCAGTATTAACACGGTTAATTACTTCACACTCGTCATCAAGAGTAATTACAGAGTTTACTTCAACAACACAATTGTTTGCTGAATTATGTGCTTGAGTTGCAAAACCGTCTTTTTGTTTTACTGCCAAACTAAAGAGAGCTTGTTCAAATCCGAAGCGAACCGATGGAACAATTATTCTGTCCGGAGAAATATTATTCCATAATTTATTACTTAATTCAAATTCGCCGACTGAAAATAATTTAATGAGGGAATTGATATCTTCCTCGGTCTGAATAATGTTTTCATTGCTCAAACCGGGCAAGGGTGAAATTTCGCCAATACCTTCGTTCCCTTGCTTATCAGTAATTACTAAGTAGAAACCGTTTCTTTCAATTATATTATGCGCAGAGCTTATGAATGGCTTCTTAAAACTAACTTTGAATGGTTTGTATTTTATTTCTTTGATGTTCATAACAAGATACCGATTGCAAAAAGCAATCCGTATAATGCAGAAAGTTTTGCGGTCAGCTCTAATGTTTTATTTAATTCTTTACCGTGAAGTGTATAGATCATTCTTATCAGTTTTATGGCAACGGGTAAACTAAGAATAGGCAAAAAAACTAATAAGCTTTGCTTATAAGTAAAGAAGACAATCAATAGAATTGAATACGAAAGTATCATGAATAATACATACTGAATACGGGTGAATTTTTCTCCCATTAGAACTGCTAATGTATGTTTACCGTTTGATTGGTCTTCGAGACGATCGCGGTAATTATTAACAACAAGAATATTTGTAATCAATGCACCGACAGGAACAGATGACCAGAATACTGTGGCAGTAATTTCCTCTGCCTGAACGTAATAAGTTCCAACCGTTCCAATCAATCCGAAGAAAAGGAAGGATGCTAAATCTCCAAGTCCGTTATAGGCAAGGGGAAATGGTCCGGCTGTATATGCTATACCGGCAATTATTGAAATGATTCCTATTAATAAAATTTCCCAACCAATTAAATAAACAAGATATAATCCGAGAATAAAGCTAAGTCCGAATGTGATTATTATACCAGCTTTCATATGATTAACCGAAATAATACCCGAAGCCACCGCACGTTGTGGTCCTAACCGTTCCTTTTTATCTGTTCCGGCTAAAAAATCGTATAGGTCGTTTACAAAATTTGTTCCTATCTGAATTAATATTGAACAAAGTAGTGCAATCAATGCAGCGGTTAGATGAAACTTATTATCATTGATGGCAATTGAGGTTCCAACAACAACCGGCACAAGTGCGGCTAAAAGTGTTTTAGGACGCGATGCTAATATCCATGCATCTAATTTAGAAATTGTATTGGTAGTTGATGTAATCATATTCTTAAAAATGTAACAGGAAAATTTTTTTAATGAAAAGTATTATGGCACTCTTGGAAATTTTGTAAAGTCCGGTTTCCGTTTTTCGTTATAAGCGTTTTTCCCTTCCTGGGCTTCGTCGCTCATATAATATAACAGAGTTGCATTGCCGGCTAATTCCTGAATTCCGGCTTGTCCATCAAGTTCTGCATTAAATGCCGATTTTAACAATCGTATAGCCAGAGGACTCTTCTCAAGAATTTCATTTGCCCACTGAATGCCTTCGTCTTCAAGTTCTTCTACCGGTACAACTTTATTTACCAATCCCATTTCTAATGCTTCCTTAGCATTATACTGACGGCAGAGGTACCATATTTCTCGTGCTTTCTTCTGTCCCACAATTCTCGCAAGATAACTTGATCCGAATCCGCCGTCGAAACTTCCAACCTTAGGACCCGTCTGACCAAATATTGCGTTATCAGCCGCTATTGTTAAGTCGCAGATTACATGTAATACATGTCCGCCGCCAATAGCATAGCCGGCAACAAGAGCAATAACAGGTTTGGGTATGCTTCTAATTTGCTTTTGCACGTCAAGTATATTAAGTCTTGGAATTCCGTCTTTACCGACGTATCCTTTATTACCTCTAATTGATTGATCACCTCCGGAACAAAAAGAATATTTGCCATCTTTAGCCGGACCGGCTCCGGTTAAAAGTATTACGCCAATTCTGCTGTCTTCCCGCGCATCTGCAAATGCGTCATAAAGTTCCTGAGTTGTTTCCGGTCGGAATGCATTTCTTTTTTCTGGTCGGTTAATTGAAATTTTGGCAATCCCACCCATCTTTTCGTAAATAATATCTTTGTATTCTTTCGCTTTTATCCAGTTGTACTTCATCTTTTACCTTTTTACGTGAATAGAAGTTAAAAAATTGTTGACTAATTTAGTAAAAAGCTCCGGGTTTTCTAAATGAGTATTGTGCCCACACTTTTCAATTATTTCGTGTTTCGAATTCGGGAGTAGCAAAGCCATTTTAGAATTCAGGTCTGTATATTTTTCATCTAATCCGCCGCTTATTAAAAATACCGGAAAATTAAACTCCTTTAATCTACTCCAGAAGTCGGGCATCAATCCGGTACTGAAACCGGCAAGAATATTTGATAATCCTACAACATTATTTTTCATCCTTTGGTTCTTAAGTCCATCACTATCAGAAATATCTTTAAGAGATTCAAAAAGAGGAATGTTAAACCAGTATTCAAGAAATTTTTCAATTCCTTCAGTTTTTATTTTTTCCGAAAGTAGCAAATCAAACTCAACTCTTTCTTTTCTCTGATTAAAATCCTGAATACCGGCAGTACTGCTTTCTAATACAGCACCCAAAATGTTTTGATTATATCTTGCACAATAGGAAATTACAGCTCTACCGCCCATTGAATAACCAACAAGTATAACCTCCTTCAAACCGAGTTTACTTATTATTTTGTTAAGCTGACAGTTAATAGCTCCGGTAGTGTAATATCTCGGATCAACTGGTGATGAAGATTTGCCATGACCAATCAAGTCAATTGCAATCGGAATAAATTGAGAAGGGAGTTTATCAAAAATAAATTGCCAATCTTCGGATTGCCCTGTGAATCCATGTAAAAAAACGACGGGAATTTTTTCTGATTTTAATTTAGATTCATCTACCAGAATGTTGAAATCAATATCGTCAATTTTTATTATCATTTATAAATTTTCCAACTTCTCGGGTGGTAATTTTCCAGAAGCGGGAACGATATTGAGCAGAGAGCTTTGCATTAGTTCTGATTTCGATAACACTTAGCTTCCCATTTTTAGTCGATTGCTGAAGAGCAGAATAAAATTCTTTACTTCTATTCACAATATAATAAATACCGTTGAATGCTTTGACAATTTTATTGAATTCCAGTTTCAAAGGTGTCAAAAAATTTGTCCTGAAAATCTTTCCGAAACGTGAAATCGGTAACGATTGAAAAATGCCGCCACCTCTGTTATTTATCAGAATAATTGTAATCGGGATATCGAAACCAATTGAATTGTGAAGTCCGTTCAAATCATGATAAAATGCTAAGTCGCCGGTTAATAAAAATGTGGGCTGTTTAGAACTAACCGCAATTCCTAAAGCGGTTGAATTTATTCCGTCAATTCCGCTTGCCCCGCGGTTTGTAAACACTTGAATCTGCTTAGTTGAACAGGACGAGAAAAAGTCTATATCCCTTATAGGCAGACTGTTGGAAATCATTAAGTTACATTTTTCCGGTAGAAAATTTAGAAGATCAAAAACAACTTTGCTTTCGAATAAATAATTCTTTGAACTCATGAATCTGTTTTTAATTTTGTCAACTTTTTTATTCATATAAATAAAATCAGTAAGCCATTCATCATTTCCTCTATTCCGGGTAAATATTGATAACACTGTTTTGCAAAAC
>JAGVBL010000392.1 GCA_020059785.1 Ignavibacteriales bacterium
AAGGGCAGTGTTCTTATTAAGGGGATACACAGTTTAATATGAACAGTTACAACATAAAATTTGTGATTATTAATAGCAAGAGATTTTTTGTGGTTGGTGGTTGATGATTTGTGATTTGTGGAAAGAAGGGAAAAGGAAAGAAGGAAAGATGGGGGTTGCGTTGTTCTTGTCCTTGACTATTCCTCGCATACGAGAGCAGAGTTCAGAGTGTAGAGCGAAGAGTGAATGGTTGCGTTGTTCTTGTCCTTCGACTATTCCTCGCTTCGCTCGGAATGCTCAGGACTGAAGGTTCTTAGTTAAAGAAAGTGACAGGTGACAAAGTAACAAAGTAACAGAGTGACAAAGGGACAGAGTGAAGAAGACTGAAGACGGATGACAGAGAACGGAGAAGGAATAAACGATTGAAAGAGAATCTAATGCTTAAAAAATTTACTATGATAATCTGCGAAAATCGAGCATTCAATTTTGCTTGTTAAAAAATCTGCGGAATCCGTGATATTTATTTTTGTCTTGAGAAGTTTTTTGAACTTATGACTAAGAATAAAATCTCAAGGGAGAGCCTTTTTCTCTTGACAAGTAACCTTTAATATGCGGTCTATTTTAATATAAGTGATTACTTTTTGGTAATCCTCATTACAAAGAAAACCTTGTGCTAATTAAAGCCGGCTTCGGATTTACCGATCCGTATTGCATCAAAGCCGTACTTATCACGTATCTTCATTACGGCTCTTAACATCCTCTTGCGGATCGTATAATTGTCTTCAAATAAAATACATTGTTCTGTATAGTGATTTAATTTGCTTAAATGAATTCCAATCAGCCGTATTCCTACTCTTCGTGTAAACGATTTTTCAAAAAGATCCTTAGCAATTTCAAAAACAACTTTGTCATCATCGGTCGGTTCAATTGTCTTTGCACGTGTTAACGTAACAAAGTCTGTGTATCTAAGTTTTATAGAGATGGTTGAAGTCTGCCAGTTTTCATTCCGCAGAAGCTGACATACTTTGCTAACAAGTTCAAAAAGTATATCTTCAATTTTTGTTCTGCTTATCAGGTCCTTATCGAATGTTGTTTCCTTGGAGATACTTTTCCTTTCATATTCGGTGACAAGAATGTCATTTCCTTTGCCGTTGGCGTTCTTCCATAATTCTGTTCCAAACTTGCCGAGTAGGGCTGACAAATAATTTGGGGATGCTTTTGCAATATCGCCTACAACGCTGAATCCTCTGGAACGAAGCATTGGAAAAGTTGCCTTGCCAATACCGGGTATCTTCTCGATTGGGAGAGGAGCTAAAAAGTCTTTCTCGCCGCCCGGGGGTACAAAGGTAATTCCTCTCGGTTTTTTGAAGTCAGATGCAATCTTTGCAATCGTTTTATTGGATGCTATACCTATAGAGCTTGGAAGGTGAAACCGGTCCCATATTTCATTTTGCAGCTTTTCGGCAAATTTAGCCGGCTCGCCGTAAATCTTTTCGCACCCGGTAAAGTCAAGGTAGAATTCATCAATCGAAGCTTGCTGTACAATAGGAAAATAACGCTCTAAAAAGCGTTTTACGGCTCTTGAGAACCGCCCGTACTCTTTTCCATGCCCATGCAGATAAATGCCATGGGGGCATAATCTAAAAGCGTTTCTGATGGGCATAGCCGAATGAAGTCCGAACCGCCGGGCTTCGTAACTGCAAGCGGCTACAACGCCGCGTCCGTGCGGGTCCCCGCCTACAATAACAGGTTTTCCTTCTAATGAAGGGTCTAAAATCCTTTCTACAGAAACAAAAAACGCATCCATATCGAGGTGAAAAATCGTTTTCATATAAATTTTGAATTAACTGTTTTTAGCTATTGACTTTGTTTCCGCCAAATTATAATACAGTGTACAAATGTTCACTATTAATATGAAAAATTCCCGGTTAACAAGCAATACTCTTATTCTGGATATGTCGGTTTACCGTCTGCCGAATAGTAAAGATCATTCCAGAATATTTGATGCTGTTCCTAAAATTGTAAAGGGAACCGGCTTCAACATATTCGATTATTACAAAGTATTTGATGATGAAGAGACAAAGAGAATAATAAGAGAAGGGGAAACTATCGGGTGCTTTTATATCGAAAGTCCGGGAATGCGTTCGCTTCTACGGCGAACCAATTGCGATACATTTGAAATGCTTACTGCAGTTTCATCGGTTATACGTCCTGGCGTTGCAGAATCCGGAATGATGAAAGAATTTGTAGAGAGGCATAAGGATCCTAAGCGTAGAAAATACCTTGTGCCGGAAATGGAAAAGTATTTAGGCGAAACATACGGTGTTATGGTCTACCAGGAAGATGTTATAAAAGTTGCTCATCACATCGTAGGCTTAACTCTGGAAGAAGCCGATTTGCTGCGGAGAGAAAGGTTATTCCGAAGAAGTATCGCAGAAGTTGTGGAAGCAGATAAAATCATTTGCAGGTTATGCATTTTGTAAAGCTCACAGCGCTTCATTTGCACTTCTATCGTTTCAGGTTGCATATCTTAAAGCTCATTACCCGGCGGAATTTATGGCGGCGGTTCTGAGTAACCAGGGCGGATATTATTCCGCAGCTGTCTATATATCCGAAGCACAAAGGCTTGGAATAAAAGTTTTACTGCCTTCTGTTAATAAGAGTGTGTATGAATATGCCGGCAGCGGAAAAGAAATAAGAATCGGTTTGATGGCAATTAAAAATCTTGTGAAGAATGTAATTGATAAAATTATTATGGAGAGGGAACAAAGAGGGAGTTTTTCCTCGCTTTCAGATTTTCTAAAACGGACACAGCTAACTTACGAACAGACGGAGATACTGATAAAGTGCGGTGCAATGGATTGCTTGGGGCAGACGCGTCCAACTTTACTCCGGCTTATAGACCTTTATTTCAGTCACAGGAAATTAATCCTTGGCAACGGATCGGATTTGTTTGAGAACGAAACTGTTAAGCTGGAAAAGGAAATTGTTACGTTGCGTCAGTTCAGCGCAGATGAAATGTGCGTTCGCGAATACGAAGCATTCGGCTATATGATAACCAAACACCCGCTCGAATTCTTTGCTCAGGAAATTGACGCTCCCGGGGTTGTTAAAGCATCCGAAATGATGAAGTATCATAATCGTGTTGTGAAGATGATCGGATGGTATATGACTTCGAAAAGAATTAAAACAAGTAAAGGCGAAATAATGAAGTTCCTTTCGCTCGAGGATTTATCGGGAACGTTTGAAGCGGTAATCTTTCCTAACGCATATCAGAAATATGCAGAGCTTACTATTTCGATGGGTCCCTATTTTGTTGAGGGACGCGTTGATGCTTTGAACGGCAACAATATAATTGTAGAAAACCTTTCGGTTCTGGCTGCGGAAAAGGCGAGATCAATCACTTATAGAGTATTAAAATCGGCTGGATTATTAAACCGCTGGAACAAAGTTAAAAAATCAATCAAAGGAAATGGATTTGATCAACCGACCATGCCGCATCAACACTGGCATGCGAATATTAAGTATGTAAACTTCAGGGGAACATTTTTATTCCTCATTTCGGTTATTTATGGTTACTCCCGCTATATCGTTCATCATGAGCTTAGAACAAACATGCAAGAATATGACGTTCAAATTACTATTCAATTACTATTCAGAGAGCTTTAGAAAAGTATCCTTTCGCAAGACCCCGACTCATTACCGACAACGGTTCTCAGTTTATTTCTAAGGACTTCGCTGAATATCTGAAACTTGTTGGTCTTCAGCATATCAGAACATCGATCGCTTACCCGCAGAGCAACGGTAAGATTGAACGTTATCTCAGAACAATTCACCAAGAATGTTTGATGACTAAATCTCTGATTGATCTTGATGATGCCAGAAAACAGATCGCTGAATTTATTGAGTACTACAATACTAAACGTTTGCACAGTTCTTTGTTTTACTTAACACCCCATGATTTTTTGAATGATAAAATTAATGAGAAACTTGAGGAGAGAAATACTAAATTGCAATTGGCTGAACAAGCACGTTATGAGGTGAAAAATGTCGGCTAATTTTTTCCATTACTTAATTAATACGAAATTCCATTTCACGCTGAACCAATACACTTAATATCACTCTTTAGATAGAACTTATTTTCAATTCCCTCTGTTATTTAATTATTACATTTTAAGAAAGGAAAATAAATGAAAGTTGGAATTCTTGGTTCTGGAACTGTTGCTAAACAAATTGCATCCGGATTTATTAATGCGGGTCATCAGGTTAAACTTGGTACTCGCGATGCTGAAAAACTTAAAGAATGGCAGAAGTCGATTCCCGGTGTAACAGTTGGTAGCTTTTCGGATGCTGCTTCCTTTGGTGAAGTTGTTGCTATTGCTACTTTATGGTCTGGAACCGAAAACGCACTTAGATTAGCTGGTATAGAAAATATTAAAAGTAAAATTGTAATTGATATTACAAATCCTCTGGACTTTAGTAGTGGAGTACCGCCAAAATTTTCTGTAACATATGGAAACTCTGCTGGTGAACAAATCCAAAACTGGCTTAAAGATTCTAAAGTTGTAAAAGCATTTAATACGGTAAGCGCTTCAATTATGATTAATCCAAAATTAGAAGAGGGTAATCCGGATCTGTTAATTGCAGGTAATGACCTTGATGCAAAGAAAGTTGTTACAGAAATTGCAAAAAGTTTCGGCTGGCAAAATGTTATAGATATGGGAGATATAAAACAAGCTTTCTGGCTGGAAACATTTGCAATGTTATGGATTGAATTCGGGTTTAAGTATAATCACTGGACACATGCATTCAAGTTATTGTACAAATAATTTTAGAATATTACTATTCTTGATAATAACCCAAATTAAATCTAATTTTGCACCTCATTAATGCCGAAGTGGCGGAATTGGTAGACGCGCTGGACTCAAAATCCAGTGGGGCTCAAACCTCGTGCCGGTTCGAGTCCGGCCTTCGGTACTAAGCCCAATAAATTGTTGGGCTTACTTTTTTGTGATAATTGACTCACTTTTTAGTTTAACAATAAGCGCATCAATACCGGTCGATATAGCTTCATCTAAAGGGTAACTGGGAGTTTATTGTGACGGATATACTAACTCATAGCTATACTTACTTACACCATTAACATTTGCTGCCCAAAGAACTGAACCATCGAGCAACGAAATCATAAAATAATTGAAATTGCTTCTTGTAATATTATCTAAATACATCCTTCCATGTCTAAAAGTTGTGCTGTTATTATGTTCATATTCGTAAACATTCCCAATTATAATCGCATCGCAATTATTGTGTTTTAAATATATGCCAAGGTCTGTAGTGTAAAATAAATCAACATTAATTTCTTGCTTTTCCCTTATAGATATTAAAAGACTATCAATTGTAATAGAATCGGCAGCAGATATCTTATCAATATCTACTAGCTTAAAATTATTGAATTCTCCTAAACGGTTGTAAAATTGATTGGTAGAATAGAATGTGCCGTTATCAGTTGTATCATCGTTAAGCATTGGTAATAGTACTACTGTTTCTATTTTGTAGTTTGAGTAATTTGGCGAGCGGTAGAATTCTAAAACCTGGCAACCTTCTTATACTTCATCATATTGAGTGGCCGATAAAAGTAAAATTTCTAATTGAAAGAAAAAACTTTATAAAGTCCTCAATTTAATCCTTACTATTTTTTCGTGAGAATAAATTCTTTTTTTAATTTGTCCAGCAGCCTATCAATTCCGTTAGAAATTGAAAGATCAAGTGGTGGATAACCAAGTACTGCTAAATACGATGAATAGCGCACTTTGTAACTAGCTTTGCAATCAATATTTGCTCCCCATAACACACTCCCATCAAGAAGTGATACCATAAAGTAATTGAAATTAGCAGCAGTAGTAATAACAAAAGTAGAAAACATTCCCAGCTTAGTATCTGCATAGTAATAGTTACTGTAGTCAAAGACATTCCCAATTATTATTGCATCACAATTTTGTGACTTTAAAAACTGTCCTAATGGAGTTACATAAAAAGAATCTAAGTCGATACGGAAACTCTCTCTTATCGAAATTAATTGGTCCGATATTGTTGAAGAGTCTGAAGAAGTGATTTTATCAATGTCTACCAGGTTATATGAATTCAACTCTGCTAAATTGTTATAAAAATAATTGGTTGAATAAAATGTTCCTAAATTGGTAGTATCGTCATTAGCCATCGGAAGGAGTGCTATAGTCTCAATTTTGTAATCTTTGAAGTTAGGTGCGATGTAGAATTCTTTAATTTCGTTCCCCTCTTCAATGTACTTACATTGACTAAGTGAAAAAATTAAAAAGGGCAAAGGGATTGCCAGACTCTTAAGCAGATTAAATTTCCCCATGTTTTTATCCTATAATAAATAGTTAGAACAATTTCATATTTAATCTATTTTATGATATTCAAAAAAACAAGTCTTTAAATAATTCACAATTTTAACTGGCTAAAATTAATTTCCACTTAAAAGTTCGTAGGCTGATTCTGTTATTGTAAATACTCCGGTTTTAATTGTCCTCTCGTAATCAGGATTGAAATCAGCGGAATGCAGAATCGGCGTCTTTATTCCTTTTGAAATTTTATCCATAGTTTCTTTTTTCTCGGAACCTACCCACAACATTAAGCTTGGTACTTTTTCTTTTGTTCTACCGTAATTAGAAAAGTCTTCCGCTGCTGTCCATTGTGAAGTCTGGAATATTTTATCATCACCAAGTTTAATTGCCAGTAACTGCACTATTCGTTCG
>JAGVBL010000191.1 GCA_020059785.1 Ignavibacteriales bacterium
AATACCAAGTGATGGAATTTCAACACCGCGTTTCCACTCCTGGTTAAGTAAATCCGAAAATTTTTCTGAGTAACGCATATATTGAGAATGAGCCATGCTAACAAGTATAAAATTTTCGTCAGTTAATTTTTGGTAACGTTGCGGATTATCCTCCAACTTAATAACACTGTTTTCAAACTCAGCTATTTCAATAGCATCCTGTGTTTTACCCGGACGTAATAGATAAACTTCGAATCCGCGATGCCCAATATCTTTTTTAAGCGTTGAGTTGCAATGAATAGAAATAAATAACTTGCCCCCGGCTTCGTTTGCAATTTTACCTCTTTTATATAATTCTATAAATTCATCTGTCTTGCGCGTGTAAACAACTTTTACATCTGGTAATTCTTTTTCAAATAATGAGCCCAGCTTAAGTGCAATCTTAAGATTAATCTCTTTTTCTTTTACACCGGTTACTCCAATTGCGCCAGGATCTTTGCCTCCATGACCGGCATCAATAACAATAGTATCGAATATCCATTTGGATTTGTTATCGGTGGACGGCAGACCTTTAGAAGTAAACAACTTGTTGTGAATTGTGATTAGAATATCATTGCTTTCAAAATCAAGAAGAGCTTCGGAAGTTGAAAACCCTTCTTCTAGTAAAAACTCCAGCTGGTAATTTTTAGGAGATACTGCAACACGTTTTACATTACTAACCAGCCCGGCACTTTTTACTCCTGTTAGTATGTCCGGTGCAACAGAAATATTCGGGAAAAAAATATATAGGGTTTTATTGTTAATTGAGTGGCGTGGAATGTTGATTTTTTTGGAAGTCTTCAACCTGATTAGGGTTCCGTTTGATTTGTCTTCGATCATTAGTCCGTAAACATCATAGCCGGATTTATTATTTCTTACATCAGGTTTTACTGCATCATCTTTTGGTTTTACTTCCGGTATTTCAGCTGGTTTATCCGTCAATTCATAGAATTGTTCCGGTAAGAATTGTTCGTTTGTTATTTTTAAGTTTTTGGAACTGTTATCAAATAATATTTTCTTACCGAATGCCAGACTTAAATAATTCTCGCAATATTTCATCGGGATAAATACATCCTCGCCGATTAAAAGTGTGGAGATTGGAAGCTGATAAATTGTTGTTGTGTTATCGGTTCTGTTTGTAATAATTAAAAATTGATTCTTCGCTGTAAGTTTAATTGTATAACTGGGAAATTTCATTTCGAGTTTTGAGGCTTCCTGGTTGTAGAATATATTAGCAGAAAGAAGTGCTGCTAATTCTTTTCCCGAAACAAATGCAAAACTATTACGGGAGACATAGGATAATATCGCTTCAGTCCCATTGTTATCAACAGTTACTTTTAATAACCGTTGTGCAAAAATCTGATTTGGGGAAAATATTATAAACGCCAGCAGGTATATCAGCAATTTGTTTTTCATGATTAGCTAACCGATAAAAGGTAAAATGAAACCGCTCTTTTTCTTATACGATTTATATTCTTCCTTGAAATAATTGGTAAGTATTTTTTCTTCTGAATAAGCTCTCATAATAAACAAAGGAAGTTCAATCAATAAAACCATTGGTATAACTATATAACTTAACAAAGCAATTCCTGCTCCTAAATCACTTAACACCTGACCGAGATATTGGGGATGACGTATAAACCTGTATACTCCTTTTGTTTGCAATTTATGATTTTTTAAAATAACTATATCAGGTGCATATGAATCCCCAAGGGATCTATAAGCAGTAACCTGAAACCATGAAAAAACTGCGAAACAAATAAGTCCCGCTACCCTTTCCATCTGATATTGATTATCCGCAATTGAAATTGTTCCGATTCCAAAAAACCCAAGTATTATCATAATTAGAATTATAGAAGAAACGGTGGGTGGGGTCTTTTGTAAAAAAGTGTCCGGTTTTTCAACCACCTTTGTAATAGAGGTTTTTAGACCTTTTTTGGCCCCGCTCCAATTGGCTGTCATTGATACAAACAGGATTATTGCCGCAATTATATTTATCGGATCCATTCTTCTGCCAAGAATTAAAAGAGTTAATACAATATAATAACTTTAGCCGAAAATTTTTGCTACAGGTTAATGTTGCATAGAAATTACCTTATTACATGTCACAATTACATCTCGTTGACTTAGCTCTAAAAAACGATTCCATTTGCTTAAAAACAAAGTCTGATTTATAGCACAAAATTTGAATAGAAAAAGCGGGTTAATTTTTTTATCTTCCATTGGAATTAATTGGTTAACAAATGAATACCGGACAAATGCTTATAACAATTGGAGCTATTTTCCTTTTAAGTATGGTGATTCTAACGACTAATCGTGGATTAATAACTACAAATTCAACCATGATTGATAATAGATACGGAATTTTAGCTACGTCATTAGCAACTTCAATGATTGAAAAAGCTACGGGAAAAGCATTTGACCATTATACCGATACAACGGCTATAAATAGTTTAACTGTTTTAACAAATGTAAATTCTTTAGGGCTTGAAACCGGAGAAAACAGAAACTATCCGGAAGACTTTAACGACTTTGATGATTATAATTGTTTTATTACAACTCCCAAATTAGACACGGTCGCTTTTGAGGGGACAAATAGAAAAATAATTTTCCGGACTTTCTGCAGAGTAGATTATGTTAAATTGAACGACATAAATTCGGCTTCAAATGAGAGAACCTGGCATAAAAGATTGATTGTTCGCGTTATAAGTCCAGAAATGGTTGACACAATCAAATTATCAACAATTTACAGCTATTGGTATTTTAGGTGAGAAATGGGTTTTGGAACGCTATTAGACATATTAGGTTCAACAATAATTGGCGGAATGCTATTGATGATTTTATTGAGAATGAATGATGCGGCAGTTCAAAATAACTATAATTATACCGGAGAAAGAATTGTTCAGCAAAACCTTGTTGATGTGGTTAAACTTTTAGAATACGATTTTAGAAAAATTGGATATTGTGCTAACTGGCAAGCATTTCCAAATCCTGCTCTTGGAATTATACGAGCTGATTCTAACCGCATCCACTTTTTAACCGATTTGGTTACAACCGGTAATCCATTTGGTGATGGAATAATGGATACTCTAAAATATTATCTTGGTCCTACATCGGAATTGACCGTAACACCAAACCCTTACGACAGGTTACTTTATCGCGTAGTAAATTCTAATACACCAAGGGGCTCTAATCTTGGTATAACGCAATTTAAGTTAACTTATTTTGATGCTAATGGTGATAGAATTATCTCTATGCCGGCTTCGCCACCATTAGGTATTGCAGCTATTCAAATTGATATTGCCGTTGAAAATCCGGCTGCTTATGGAAATGATTATGGCGCTGATAAAAGAGTAATTTGGCGACAGGTTCGATTACCAGCCAGAAATTTTTCTTTAAGATAGGAGAATTATATGGGCGGAAAAGGTGCGTTACTATTGGTTCTTGGTTTCAGTATTATTTTTATGGTTGCCGGCAGAAATTTTAATAGCATGGCAACTGCCACGGTAGAAAATTTTGCTGGTTATTATAATGACGCTAAAGCTCATCACATTGCCGCTACAGGAATAAATCTGGTAACAAATCAAATTTTTCTTAACGGTTCTCTTGCAGATCAAACATGGAATTATAATTTTGACAGAGGGACTATTAGAGCAACATTAACTACTATAAATGCATTTCAACAAATTAAAGAACTTGTTTCAATTGGTACTTATAGTGGGGTAACTTCTACCATAAAAGTAATTCTTAAGCCAAGTTCATTTTCAAAATATGCATATTTTTCTCATACCGAATCTGCTAACATCTGGTGGACTACTTCTGATACTGTGTGGGGACCATTACACACAAACGGACAACTAAGAGT
>JAGVBL010000395.1 GCA_020059785.1 Ignavibacteriales bacterium
ATTGCAAAAGTCTTTTGTGATAATGCAGACATCTTTTGTAATATTTTACCAAGGTTGTTTTGAAGTTCGTTTTGTTCACGCGAATTTTTATTTAATTCCGACGACTGTGGAGAAAGGTTGCCGGTATTGTTCTTAAGATTTTCTTGCATTCTAGATAGTGTAAGTAAGTCGTCGAGAATTTTCATCATATCGTAAAATGTTTTCATCTGGCTTATTTGCTGAAGAGCCGATTGAAGATTTTGCATGCTGCTTTTAGTCTGTTGCATATTTTGAGAAAGCTGCGACTGTGATTTTAAAGCTTCCATTTTCTGCTGTTGCTTAAGGTCGTTTACAATTTCGTCGGATAGTGCTTCGTTATTTTGTTTCTCAAATTCATCTAATAGTTTTTGCATTTCATCAAGCGGCATGTCGGTTAACTCGTTCATCTTTTGTTCAAGATTATCCATTTCTTCTCTCATGTTAGAAATATCGTTCGATAGATCATCCTGTCGTTTTATAATCTCGTCGCGTTTATTTTTATCGGATAGATTTGATTGTTCAGTTTTATTGGAAAGGTCTTCAACTTTGCTGGAAATATCATCAGCGCGTTTAATCAGCTCATCAATTTTCATTTCAACCTGAACACGCTTTAGAAGATTCAATGTTCGCTCAAGACTTTTTCTAAAGTACTCCTCGTTCGCTTTAAGATCTTCGAGGGACATCTGAACGTTATCGCGCAACATATTCTGCATTGCTTCCTGCATACGTTTGAATGCATTCATTAATTCTTCGCTATTGAGCTGCTCGAGCAGATTTTGCAGTTCGTTATATTTTTGTAAAGTTTCTTCGGAGAGAAGATTGTTCTGAACAAGGTCTTTTCTCATCTCGTCAAGTTTTTTAGTAGCGTCTTCGGTTTTTTGTACCAACTCGCTGAATTTTTTTGATGCCTGTTCAATTCTCTCTTTTTCTTGCCAGCTAATCTCTTTTGAGTTTTGCTTGAGATCGTTGCTTATTTTCTTTAGTTCCGCGCTTAATTTTTCTGCTTCTTTTAAAGTCTCTTTCAACTCATCCGCAGTTTCCTGCTGTTGATTATCGGCAAGTTTATAAAGTTCGTCCAGAGAAGGAACAAATACAGAAAGAGTTTGTGACTTTGTGGATTTAGGTCCCGAGACAATATCATTGTCAAAAATCTCAAGATAGAAATTAAGCGATTCGCCTTCGGCTAAAAACAATGGGGTTAAATCCCATACATAATAAATTTCATCTTCAACGGATTCCTTCCTTATCGGGATTGGAATTTGGGAGAACTCCTGAGAAGCCGGGCGATACCTGGAGGCAGTCAACCGGTAGTTCAATATCAAAGAAGTAAAACCGTAGTCATCACCAATCTTTGCAATAATTGAAATTTTGCCGTCGGCTCCAAGCTTAATGTTCTCTTTTGGATTAATCATTTCAATAGAAGGGAACCGGTCGTCAAGTTTTGTAATCGTGTATGTTACCGGGTTTATTCCTGATATACCCTGAATATCAGTTATGTCAATAAAATAGTTAAGCGAATTTTTAACCAATAGCTCGTATCCGGCCGATTTATGATTAATTGCCAAATTGAATTTTGTGCTGTCGCTAAAATTTATTACGGCATCGGATAATTCACGAGACGATAAAATATTTATAATTACTTTAGAACCGGGGAGGGCAGAGACGTTTCCGTTATCGCGCTGAACTATGTCCGGTAAGTTTGAGTATGCCGGGGGAATAATCGTTACATCAAGTTGAGTAATTACAGGACGGCTTATAACAGAAATTTTATATTGATTGCTTTCGATCCCTTCCGAAGATGCATAATACACAAATGAAGTTTTAACATCAGCCGCGCGATAAATAAATTTTCCGGATGAGTCGGGAGTGAGTGCAACCTCGTTAAACTCTGTTTGCTCTTCCGATTTGGTTAATAAGTAAATTTTAGATGGAGATTCGCCTTTTGCGGTTATTATAATTTCAATGCTCTCTCTTTTAGTAATCTCTTTGTTTCCCGGTATAACATCAAAATAAAATTTCTGCGGAGGCGTAAAATCTTTATCATAATTAATTATTCTTAATGCCGACGCAGAAAATCCAGGCACCAGTATTATTAGTATAACAGAAGCCATTACTGCTGCTAATCCGATTCTGAATTTTCTTATTGTTTCAGAATAATCGATCGATTTTTTAAAATCAACCGATTCTGTTTTTTTGTAAACCCTTTTAAATGCTTCATTAACTAATTCGGTTGAATATCCACTGTAATTTCCCGAAAGAAGTTCAATCGAATTAAGTAATTCGTCTTTAATTTCACTAAATGCGTCACCTACCTTTTTTGAAGCCGAATGAAAATCCGGACTTGAAAAAATGAAGAATGATTTAACATAAGGGATCAATACAAAATAGATTAACAGAATAGCTGTTGATAACAGTAAAGCATAAAATATTATTGTCCTTATAAAAGAATTGAAGTCGAAAAACGATTCCAGAACACATACAGAAATAAAACCAATAGAAAGTATAATTAGGAAGATTGATAAACCGGAAAGAGCTTTTCTACGATTATCCAAAGATTCAACCGCTGACAGCTTCTTTTTTATTTTGTTTAAGTTCTCGTTTATCATAAAGATAATTTTAATTACTTAGTGCCCACACAACAATATTGGTTCCAAACTTTAATGCTTCCTCTCTTTTTTCCGGAGGGTCTTTATGAACATCGGGATCAGTCCATCCATCGCTTGGATTTGCCTCGAAAGTATAATAAACACACAAACGTCCATCTATAAAAATTCCCAAACCTTGCGGCGGATTATTGTCGTGTTCATGTGTCTTGGGAGGACCGTTCCTGAAATCATACATACAATTATATAGACCGTAATTGAATGGAAGCTCAACCAAATCTTTATCCGGAAAAACTTTTTTTATTTCTCGCCGGAAAGCTTTATCCAATCCATAATCATCATCTACATAAAGAAATCCGCCGTTTTCAAGATACGTTCTTAATTTATTCGACTCGGGTTCGGAAAAAACAATGTTGCCGTGTCCGGTAATAAATAGAAAAGGATATGCAAAAATATTTCCGGTTGATAAATCAACAAACTCATATTTGGGATTTGTTTTAATGTTTGTATTCTGTGCAACAAATTTTAATAGATTTACTTCTGCAGAGGGATCATTATACCAATCCCCGCCGCCGTTGTATTTTAGACGGGCAATCATAAATCCATTATTATCCTGGGCAAGAAAGTTTCCAGAAAGTATTAATAAAATTATTATTGTCTTTGCAAAATTTTTCATTTACATACAGTTAATTTACACGGCGAAGATAAATATTTAATTTTCACTTTGCATAGGCAAAATAAATGAACAGGCGATTCATTCGTTCGTTTCTTATTTTTCAATTAACAAATCAGGGTATAATATGAAGACCTTAAGAATACTCTTTATTATGATCTTTCCATTTTTGTTGAATGCGCAAACGGCTAATTTTAAGGACTACTTTAATGATCAGACCATGCGAATTGATTATTTCCATATTGGTGACGCAGAGACTGAAATTATTACAATTGATTTTGTTTACCAATACGGAACATGGGCAGGCAGCACAAAAAATCTGATCGATAATTTTAATAACGGCGCGTACTACCATAAGATTTTTGATTTTGCTTCGGGCAAGCTTATCTACTCTAAAGGATTCGACAGCTACTTCAAAGAATATCAAACTACCGACGAAGCTTCAAAGGGAATTAAAAGAACTTTCCATGAAAGCGCGATTATTCCTTATCCGAAAAACAAAATAAAATTTGTAATAGAAAAACGGGATAGAAATAACATTCTTAACGAAGTTTTTTCAACGGAAATTGATCCCTCCGATTTATACATAATTAAAGATCCGGTTAAGGATAAATCGGTAACTGTTATTGAAAGTTATAAGTCGGGCGACCCACATAATAAAGTTGATATTGTAATTATAGGCGATGGATACACTTCGGGTGAATACAAAAAATTTGACCGCGACTTAAAAAGATTTACAAAAGTGCTTCTGGATCAGGAGCCATTCAAAAAATATAAAGACAGGTTTAATATCCGCGGAGTATTTAAAGCCTCTGCAGATAGCGGAATTGATGAGCCGGGCGCAAACGTCTATAAAAATACGGTTCTTAATACTACTTATTACTCAATGGGATCCGAGCGTTATATTCTAACAGAAGATAACAAAACATTGCGTAATCTCGCATCGCATGTTCCTTATGATGCTGTTTATATTATGGTTAACGGTTCGCGTTACGGAGGCGGAGGGCTGTATAATACTTACTGCACATTTGTTGCCGATAATCAGTTCTGCGATTATCTCTTCCTTCACGAGTTCGGACATTCATTTGCGGGACTTGCAGATGAATACTACACTTCTGAAACAGCATACAACGATATGTATCCCGAAGGTATTGAACCGGTTGAACCAAACATAACAAGGTTATATGATAAGAATAATTTGAAATGGAAAAACTTTGTATCACCCGGGGTTGATATTCCAACTCCATGGGAAAAAGAGGATTATGATAAAGCCGATTATGCATGGCAGAAGATCCGTAGAGAGATGAATAAAAAAATTGCCGAATTAAAACGTAACAGGGAGCCAAATGAAAAAATTGTAGCAGCGCAGTATGAATATGATAAGAAAGATAAAGCAAGAAGCGAGGAAGTAGACAAATATTTGAAGTCATCTAAGTTTGTTGGAAAAGTTGGAGCGTTTGAAGGAGCCGGTTATAATGCAAAGGGAATGTACCGTTCAATGCTCGATTGTATTATGTTCACTAAAGGTGCCAAACCGTTCTGCAAAGTTTGCGAGGAGCACATTGCAAAAGTGATAATGCATTATGCGGAATAGTAGTATAATATAAAATGATTGACAAAAAAAAGAATCGTAAATCAATTCGTTTGAAAGGATTTGATTATTCAACGTCCTGGTGGTATTATGTTACAATTTGTACTAAATCGCATAAAAATGATTTTGCTTTTGTTATAAATAAAAAAATAGAGCTTTCCGAAATTGGAAATATTGCAAAATCTTGCTGGGAAGAAATACCAAACCATAACCCCATTGTTAAACTAGATTATTTTGTTGTAATGCCCAATCATATACATGGTATCATAGTAATTGACGAAACAGGTAGGGATGTTCAATTGAACATCCCTACGATAATGTTATCATATAATGATGTGACCTCGATAGGTTATTATTCAAAAATTTCGCCCTCAAAAAATTCACTATCGGTTATTATTAGGACTTACAAAGCTGCTGTAACTTCAAAATGCAGAAAGCTTGGTTTTATTAAAGTCCAATGGCAAAGTAATTATTACGACAGGATTATTCGTAACGAAAAAGAATTGTTCCAAATCAGAAAATATATTGAACAGAATCCATTGAGGTGGGAGCTAGAAAAGAACATTCCCGATAATATTGATTTTTAATCAGATAGAATTATTATTTAATAGAGGAAGTAAATATGAAAAAATTACAAGGTAAAAAAATATTAATGTTTGTGGATCATATTTATGAAGACCTTGAATTATGGTATCCAAAACTCCGGCTTATTGAAGAAGGAGCTACGGTTATTGTTGCCGGACACGAGGCAAACAAAATATATGATGGTAAAAACGGGTATCCATGTAAATCCGACGCTTCATACAATGATGTAGCAGAAAAAGATTTTGATGGACTTGTAATACCCGGAGGATTTGCGCCGGACAAATTGAGGCGCGACCTTAAAGTCATTGAGCTTACAAAACAATTCAATGATGCCGGAAAACTTGTTGCACACATCTGTCATGGTGGGTGGATAACCATCTCTGCTAAAATTATGAAAGGTTACCGATGCACATCAACACCCGGAATTAAAGATGATATTGAAAATGCCGGTGCTGTCTGGGTTGATGAGCCTGTAGTAGTTGATAGGAATATGATCTCAAGCAGACGCCCTGACGACCTTCCGGATTTTTGCAGAGCTATAATTGAGTTTCTTAATAAATAAAATATCCGGCACATTGTGATTTACAACCGCAAAATTTTATTGCATATATAAATGCTGCGGGTTAAGTTGTTCTACAAGAAAACTACAGGACAATATGAAAGTATTCCACCTCAACAATCCCGCCGCCGGAAACGGAAACGGTGCCAGGGTATTTCATACAATTAATAAAGGACTTGCCGAGAACGATCTAGAGGTTGAATCAGCTCAAACAGAATATGCTGGACACGGAACCGAAATAGTTAAGAATCTCAATTTTGATGATTACGACACAATCGCAGTTTCCGGAGGTGATGGATCTTTATTCGAAGCAGTAAATGGATACTTTACAAATCAATCCTCAAAGAGAATTACACTTGCCGCTATTCCGGTTGGAAGAGGAAATGCATTCGCCCGCGATCTCGATTTTGAATCTAAATACTGGAGGGATGCAATCGATAACGTGGCATTTAATCAAAAGAAAAAGGTTGATGTAGCACTATGCAAAATGAACGGAGAACAATTTCATTTTGTAAATATTCTCGGATTGGGGTTCGTTACAGATGTAGTGCAGACAGCATTCAAACTCAGAGCTTTCGGACACCTTTCTTATATATTGGGAGTTCTTCACCGCACAATTTCATTAAAACCATTTTCACTTAAAATAGAGATTGACGGGGAAATATTGAATAGAGAAAATGTCTTTGTTGAAGTTTCCAATTCGCGTTATACGGGTAAAGATTTCCTGATGGCTCCCTCGGCTTCAATTGATGACGGTTTGCTCGATGTTACACTATTAAACAAGCTTTCACGAACCCGATTACTTCAATGCCTCCCCAAAATATTTACTGGCGATCATATTAAAATGAAAGAAGTAGAATGTTTTAAAGCCAAGAAAATAAAAATAGAAACTGAACCCCAAAAACTATTAACCCCGGATGGACAATTACTTGGAAGCACGCCGATTGAAATAGAATGTTTACACAAGGCACTTGAAGTAATTGTGCCCTTTGAAGTTCCGGAAGAAGATAGGGAATAAATTATTTTTATAAATGGCGCATACACTCTATGCTAATAAGTTTACCCATCCGTTAAGAGAATGGTATCACGCAGCATTGGTATATGAAAACGGAACGATGATTCATTACGTTAACGGCATCGAAGAAATGCGTGATAGAATCAAATATCTTCCGATTAACGGTGGTAATGTTTCGATCGGGACGCGTATGAATAAGAGATCCTACTTCAGGGGAGAGATTAAATTTATTAGAATGACCGACCGAGCGCTTCCACCAGAAAAATTTATGACCAACGAACTTTGATTTTACAATCTACTAGACAAGTATTTCGATAAAGCGCTTAAATGTTTCGGGAATTTGTGATTCGATAATTTTATGGGTATTGCCGGGCAGGTTTAATTCTATTCTGCTTGCATGCAGCATTAAACGCGGGTATTGTTCCTGGATTTTTTTATCACCGTATCTTAAGTCGCCAACCACCGGATGTCCTATTGAATATAAATGAACACGAATCTGATGCCGCCGTCCTGTAATAATTGATACATCCAGAAGAGAGTATTTTCCAAACTTTTTAATAACGCTGAACTCTGTGATACTTTGTTTTCCATTCTTATCATCTATTCCCATTCTGCCGGAACCGAATTCTCTTATCGGTTTATTTATTCTGCCGTTATTCGAATCAACAATTCCATGAACAAGAGCCATGTAATTTTTATTAACCGTTCTATTCGTAAACTGATCATTTATAAATCTATGTGCGGATGCGTTTTTTGCAAATAAAATTATTCCGCTTACTTCCTTATCAATTCTATGAACAATAAAGATTTTGCCGGAATATTTTTTTCTAATAGAGAATGAATTGTTTCGATAGTTGTATCATTTTCTGAAATAGAAGCAATACCCGCCGGCTTATCTATTGCTATTAAGTTGACATCCTCGTATAAAATATTTAGTGAATCGAAACCGGATAAATTCATTTATCGCCCCAATCGGTCAATTGCTTTAAGCATCGCAGATAATTTTTCTTTGGAAAAAGATTTTTTGTTACTGCCGGGAAGTTGAATTCTGGAGGAGCCATGAATTTCTTTAACGCTGGTATGTTTAATAATTTCCACAATGTTATTCTCGTTTACACCGCCGCCCGGCATAATTATTATTCTATTCTTAGCATATTCATTTAATTTTTTTATAGTTTCCATTCCGTTAAACGCATTGGTTTCTTGCCCGCTTGTTAGTAATCTGTCTACTTTTAGATCAATTAAAGCAGCAAGCGCTTCAAATGGATTTACCGATTGATCAAACGCTCTGTGAAATGTTATACTCATAGGTTGTGCTATATCTGCTAATTGAAAAGTACGCTCTTTATCAATTGAGTGATCGGGCAATAGAATTCCGATTACTATTCCGTTTACATCGTTATCACGGCATAAAATAACGTCGCGCTTCATTATGTCGAACTCTTGCTTGGAATAAACAAAATCTCCGCCGCGCGGACGCACCAAAATATTTATTGGTATAGTTAATTTTTCTATGGCAGCTTTAATTAATTCGTAACTCGGTGTAATTCCGCCTATATCAAGATCGGAGCATAATTCAATTCTATCGGCGCCGGCTTCTTCGGCTTCAATTGCAGATTCAATAGATTCTACGCACGCTTCAAAAATTATTTTATTCATCTAATTTACTTTTAATTGATAAATGGGATTTCCATTTAATTCCGTTTTTACAAATCCCATCTTCCGGAGATATGATTCGTGTTTTTCGTTTCCGGGATCGCTGTATATTTTTTTTACTTTCTTGTATTTAAAAATATCGCTGAAGACATATTTACCCATCTTAAAATCGCGGTAACCCGGTATAGCATAATCTAACCGCACATGGATTGAATCATCATCAGAATATTCCGAGATTACTAATCCGGCCGGAATAGTATTTCTTAATACAAACATAACATGACAACTTTCGCACGGAATAAAAGAGAATGACGGCATAAACTTTTTTATATCCTTTTCATAAAACTGAAGAAAATACTTCAGGTAGTCCGAATTGGTTTTTACTTCAAGAACCCGGAAATATTCATTTTCTTTCTTGAAAAAAATTTCTGAAAGGTAATAGATATCAACGAGTGTAATAAATCCGTTTAATATTCCAACCG
>JAGVBL010000178.1 GCA_020059785.1 Ignavibacteriales bacterium
AATCCTGCACCCGATTCGCCTAAACCACCTGCTCTTGAATCAGGAGCTAAAAGTAAAAACGGAACTGCTGCTTCACCCTGAGCTTTTACATCATTAATCATTCCGATGCCCAAAATGCATAGAATCATTATGATAAATATTCTTTTCATTTTATAACCTCCATAAAAGTGGATTTCATCTATATAAATAAGTTTATTTAATTACTGCCAATTTTCCAAGAACATTATTTTTGAAACGTCCGTCAGATGATTCAACAGTAAGCCGGTAAAGATATGTTCCGTTACCAATATTGTTTCCGTCATTATCTCTTCCATCCCAATCAATTCTTACAAATTTATTCAACATATCTCTCTCTTCTATTTCTTTAATTAATCTACCCGCAATAGTATAGATTTTTATTTTAACATTTATTGCATCTGTAATGTTATGCTGAAAAGTAAAAGTTGTATTGTAAGAAAAAGGATTCGGATAATTATAAACATCTCTAAGAGCAATTCCGTTCAATGAATTTACAACAGAAAAACTTGCCTCCTGAACAGAAAAATTGTTGAATACATCCCACGCTTTTATTTTTATATTATAATCACCTACCGGCATTGAAGTAAATTTGTATCTAATCACACCGGATTTACCGCCGGAGTTTAGATCGCCAATAAAAAAATTGGTTAGATCTATTGTGTTATATTGATCGTTGTTAAGTGTAGCTTCTAATTTATGACCAATTCCTGTGCCCGTAGTATTTAACCCGGTTTCATCTTTTAATCTTGCTATTAAAGTAAAATCGGGATTTACCAGATAAGAACTTTCGAAGGATTCGTCATCAAAATAGATTGCTATTTCCGGACCTTTTTTGTCATCAACAGCATTGGGATTTGTTCCGCCTACAATTACATTTAAGGTATACCCGATTCCATCATTCGATTGGTTGAAAACATACGCAGATACTTTACCATTCTTATTTTCGTAGGAAATATCTTTGGGAACAACAAACTCGGTCTGGAATTTACCGTTGGTTACATTTGTCCTTCCTCGGAAAATTAGTCCGCCCTGAAGTGTAATATAATAGTTCATCTCGCTAAGAAACATTTGTCTTTCGGAATCATAAACACTTATAATTGCTTCACCGGAAAAGTTGGAGTTAGTTCCGTTGCTGTTAGTAACATTGCCATTTATTTTTACTTTATCCAGTGCACTTATTTGAACCGACGTATTCAATGTCTTTCCATTAATCGAATCAATAGAAGCCGGTAAAGTTGGCTGAGCTAATCTTATTGTTGGGTCGCCATACAAGTGAAATTTTTCATCATTCTCTTCTATTCTGAATTGTTTAGCAAGAAAATATGCTCTTCCAATTCGTTGCGGTAAATTATTAACGTCTTTACTTCCTAATAAGTATGTAAATAATGAGTCGTTTAATTGTGCATTAGCAGAAGAATAAACAACGCGTGCGGCCGTAAACGCACCAATAGCACCGGCATCTCTCATATTAATCATTATTTCGGTTGAACTCTGCTGTGTTGGGTCATCATATTTTCCGAAGTCACAAGTAGCTGCTGTTAAAAAGAAATAATGATCGTTTTTTAACTGTGGAATAGTAGATGCTTTCTCAAAAACATTTTCATGTGTCCATTGGTTTGGATTTCCATGACCAATAAAATTAAGAATAAGAGTGCCGTTATTAACTGCATCAATAATTGCCTTATTCACTTCGGGTTTTCTTCTGCCCAATCCGGAAATTACTGTAGGATATGCAGCAAGGTATATTTTATTTTGATCGAAAAATTTTGGAATACGTCTATTAGATAAGTTTTCTGTTTGACTTGTGTGGGTACTGCCGTCATCATATCCAACTTCTTGCGGTCCGTCATCTGCAACTAAAGTAATTGTAGATCGCCATAAACCTTTCTCGAGGCTGTTTTCATACTTAACAATTTTATTAACAACAATTTCTGCTTCCGAAAGTCTCTGAACATTTAATCTCCCTATTGCCAGATCAATTCTTAAATCTTTACCGGAAACACGTGCGAAATAATCGTCTGTTGGATAGGATAAAATTTTATCCAGGGATTCCACTGTTTGATAAGTGGGCACGAGATTTCTGTTGAGTTTCTCTATATTCAAATAGTCATAATCACCATCGCCAAAAAATAAAACATAGAACGGTTTTGTCTGCCAGTTATCATATGCAAATTTTAAGAAATCTCTTATAGCGGTTGGATCCATCATCCCAGCTGAAAATTCATTAAAGATATCATCTACATAATAAACTGATGTAGTAGTTTTATATGGCGATTGACTTGACCTGTATGCAGCATATCTTTCAACCTGTACACGTAAATCTTTATGCGATATTATCACTAATTCAGTACCGGACTTATTTGCTCTTATATCATTAATTGTAACGGCAGCACCGTTAGACGGAGACTTAAATGCACTCTGGTTTACGGCCAAATATTTAGAGACTTTTTTCTCAGTTTCCTGTGCCTGGAATATAACCTGTCCGCCGCTAATTGAAGTACCGGTTACTAATTTTATATTAGCGTAATCAGTAATATCGTAAACGAATATAGAACTGTTTGAAAAATTTAGTAAAGTATATTGAATTACCGCAGTTGTATCTTTAGAGAATAGAATATAACTGTCATTAACCGCACTTAATCTTCTTCTATATTCTATTTCGAAATAATCCATATAAACTTTTGTACTTGGAGTTGTAGAAGAGATAGTAAATTTCAAATTACTTCTTTCATCGGTAAGCGAACCGGCAAATGATGCATTACCTATAAGGTCCTGTCCGTATGAATATTTATTTGTACCGAAACCGAAAATATTTCCGGTGTAGATCTGCAGGTTGCTTTCATCTATTCTTAGTGGAACATAATCAGAAGAAGCATTTATCATTCTGAATTTATAATTAATACGGGTTGAAGGAAGAATTCCATTCAAAGTAGTTAAATATGTACGGCTTGGAGTTGATTGACCGAATTCATCTCCATAATAATCTCTTCCGGATTTACCAATATTGATTGTATCTTTATCAAGACTTCTGTAAGCAAAAGAGAATGGTTGTTGATGAACACCGGACAGGTTTAATGAAGGTTTTTCAGTAATTCTTTTTCCAGTTGTTCCACCAAATGTTAGCCAGTAAAAATTCTTCTTGGAATAAGAATGCTTTTCTCTCATAATTCGTTTGTATGCAGTATTGTATTCCCAGAATTCTGGACCTCTTCCATAGAAGAGGATATAATCGCCCGAATCGAATTTACCATCTGCTTCACCCACAACAGAAATTGCAATTTGCTGAAATACACGGTTTGTTGAAGTAGTGTAATCCTCAGGTAAATTATATCCGCCATTACTATAAATTTTTATTGTGCGCGGATCAAGATTATTTACATCGGCACCAAGGTTTTGAAGAAATGTTCTTTCAATTCTATAAATACCTTCGTCCGGTGCTTCAAAACGGTACCATGTTCCGGCGGCTAATGTTGATGAGGTTTTGGATAACTGTATGTTTGATTTTATTCCCCACCGCTTTGCTACATCCCAGTTAATTACAGTTCCTTCTAAATAATTCTCTGTTATTAACTCGGTTTCAACCGAACTTCTACCAAATGATATACTAAAGACTATCCTCTTAAAAACCTTAACCTGGTTACCATCATTTTGAACCGGATAAATTTTTATTGACTGAACCGGTAATGAACGGATTAATCCATATTCACCGAATTCCACTATATCTTTGGGTAATTCATCTTGTGATACCGATACAGAATTATATCTGGTAATGAATGAAAGAGAATCGATTTCAAATTCCGGATTAAAAATGTATTTACCGGGTAAAGTAGAGTATTCGCTTGAAATAATTTGAATTGTATTACCAAATTCAGATGGTAC